>DATBFI010000608.1:0-6457 GCA_036558585.1 Chitinophagaceae bacterium | reverse complement strand
TTCTGTATCTGGAATGCTTTCTCCAACCGGTCGAGCATATTATTGTAGTTAGTGGCAATTTGAACAAGCTCGTTATGTTTTACATTTCCCTTTACAACATCTATCCTTTGCTTTAAATTGCTTTCCGTTATGTGGCGCATTTGCTTGCTCAGATTAACCAATGGCTTTGTGGCTACAATAACATACCAAAAAGCGAACAAAGCGGTAAAAAGGATGCCTCCTGTCGCCACCAGAATCATTATAAGTTTTAACGAAGAAAGTCTTGCCAACGTGTATTCATCAAAACCCGTAGCAATTACGTAAGCTTCATTCCCCATTTTGTTGATATAAAGTCCTACGCCCTGTATTTTGCCTTTTGAAAAATAAACCTCTTTTGCAGCCTTAACTTTCTGCAAAAAAGAAGTATCAATCTTATATTTAAAAATAGCGGGATTTGTAGTTAGTATTCGATAGGTTCCGTCAAGTAAAACAGAATTAAAATTTATTGGCGTTAGGGGAAAATAAGTGCCAGGTTTATAAAGGGTAGCTCTATCTGTGTCTTTAATATTATAATAGGCAAGATATTCGCTATAAGCATTTGCCCATAACCTGTTATCAAATTCCTGTTTCTGACTATGCCGGAATAAATTATAAATAGCAAAAAAAGAAGAAACCAATATGATGGAAACGACCAATGTAAGCACGAGCACAAATTTTATCCGAACACTCATGACAAAGGAGCCTCCCGCACATAATACCCAAAGCCTGGTTTCGTATGAATGAGTTTATTTTCAAATGGTTTATCAATCTTGTTACGGAGAAAACTAATATATACTTCAATGGTATTGGTACCGGTATCAAAACTAAGTTCCCATACTTTTTCCAGTATTACCTGCTTTGATATCACTTTACCAAGATTGCGGCAAAGCAGTACTAATAATGCAAACTCCTTTGCTGTTAGATTAATATTTTTGCCGTTGCGTGTAACTGTTTTTTTATTCATGTCTATCTCGAGGTCTGCAACGATAATTTTATCATTTACTTCTGTTGCAGTTTCTGCCCTTTTTAGAAACACTTTTATACGAGCAAAGAGTTCGTCAAAATGAAATGGTTTTACAATATAATCATCTGCTCCCATGTTAAAAGCGTCTACTTTATCCTGTATTTCTCCTAAGGCAGTAAGCATGATAATAGGGACTTTACTGTTTTGCTGCCTGAATTCTTTACATAATGCCAAACCATTTTTATAAGGAAGATTTATATCAAGCAAAACCACGGAATATGAATGCTCTTTGAACAGGCGTTCTGCCACAGCTCCATCGTATGCAACATCAGCATAATAGCCCTGTCGAAGAAGTTCTTCCTGTATAACCTGGCTAAGCTTAGGTTCATCTTCTGCAATTAGTATCCGGTAATTGTTTTCCATTATCTTAGGTAAAAATTGATTTACAAATTATGAAAAAGTTTTTAATAGCTATTTCAGTTATTATTCCGGCCACTTATAGTTTATCCCAAAATATAATCACTCCCTTCGAAAAAAGCAAAAGAACTCAAACCACTACCTATTTCGAATGTATTAAATATTATACAACACTTGATAAATTGTATAATAATGTACAAATAAAAAATTTTGATACTACAGACGCCGGATATCCTTTGCAACTTGTTATGTTCAGTGCTGATAATAAATTTAACCCAGTCGAATGGCATAAACATCATAAGATAGTTATACTAATTAATAATGGCATTCATCCCGGTGAACCTGATGGCATTGACGCAAGCATGATGTTATTAAGAGATGCTGCAAATCGTAAAATAAAAGTTCCTCAAAATATTATTCTTGCAATCATCCCTGTTTATAATATTGGCGGATGCCTTAACCGCAACAGTTTTTCAAGAACTAATCAAAACGGACCTGAAAGCTATGGATTTCGTGGAAATGCACAAAATCTTGATTTGAACAGGGATTTCATAAAGGCGGATTCAAAAGATGCAAAGGCATTTGAACAAATTTTTCAATGGGTAAACCCGGATATCTTTATAGACAATCATGTCAGCGACGGTGCCGATTATCAACATACTATGACCTTGCTTACAACGCAATATAACAAATTAGATGGACAAATAGGAGAATTCCTGCATAATGTATTTGAACCCGAACTTTATAAAGGCATGGAAGAAAAAAAATGGGCCATGTGCCCTTATGTGAATTCTGAAGAATCAAGCCCTGATGAAGGATGGATTGCTTTTTATGATCCTCCCCGATACAGCAGTGGTTATGCAGCCTTATTTGAGACCATGGCTTTTGTTACTGAGACACATATGCTGAAACCCTTTGCAGACAGGGTTAACAGCACTTATGCATTTATGCAAACAGTAATAGAAAAAGCTTCGGTGTATGCCGATGAAATCATCAATAAACGAAATGCGTCATTTGCAGCAATTGAACAACAACAAATTTTTCCTTTAGGCTGGAAAGCAGATTCCACACAACATGAGCTCATCCATTTTAAAGGATACGAAGCCTCCACTAAAATAAGTGATGTAACAGGTATGCCACGTTTATTTTATGATCACAACAAACCGTACGATAAGGAAGTTAAATTTTATAACACATTTGTGCCTGCTGCAACTGTGGAAAAACCTAAAGCCTATATTATACCACAGGGATGGCATAATGTAATAACCTTATTGCAACTCAACAGCGTTGCAGTGAAAAGATTAGTGAAGGACACCGTGATAAAAGTTCAGTATTATCATATTGATGATTACAAAAGCATCACGAAGCCATATGAAAAACATCACCTCAATTATGACGTACGACTTACCACAAAAACGGATACGATCCCTTTTTCGAAAGGTGATTATGTTATATACACAGATCAACATTCAGACAGGTATATTGTAGAAACGCTTGAGCCATTAGGTGATGATAGTTTCTTTCGCTGGAATTTTTTTGATGCGGTACTTCAACAAAAGGAAGGTTATAGCAGTTACCGGTGGGAAGAGGTCGCAGCGCCATATTTACAGCAACATCCGGATTTAAAACAACAACTGGAGGAAAAGAAAAAGAATGATCCGGGCTTTGCAGCTTCGGCACAGGCACAACTGGATTATGTATACCAACATTCTCCCTACTATGAACCTGCTTATCTCCGTTATCCGGTGTATAGGTTGATGAAATAGATCGAGCTTGCGTTATGACTTGTTCTTATAGTTTGGTGTATAACCCTCTATCAATTCAGCAAATAATACAATGCGATCGCCACAATACCAATTACGCCCAGTATAAGTGCAGATATAAGCCAGTTATCCTTCTTCACCCTCCTGTGCTGTAATTCCCTGTGCATTTGGGTAGAAGTTTTATGATATTCTCCCACCTTAACGATATGTTCTGCATTTTGTCTTATTACTCTTTCGGCTACCACTTCAGGAAAAAAACTTTGCACCGTGCTGCTTGCAACAAAAGAATAGCACGACGAATCTTTTGTCAGCGTTCCTATTCCCTTCAGTTCAAGAATACAATTTGTTTCAAGTTGTTCCTTTAATTCATTTGTAAAATGATCAAAGTTAGTTACAACATCGCTTTCATTAAGCCCGGTTTCTTTTGATAAAAATTTATAAAATTCTTTATCGACACAGCCATTTTCATTATAGCGGATAACAGTCACAGGAGCCTGCAAGGTTTTATTTATAAAGTCAAGCTTTGCGCTTTGTATCTCTGCATTGAATGAACCGATTCCCGCTAAAGCCACATTTCTATTAAGTGAAAAATATTTATGAATATACTGGTGCATGCTGGATTTTTTGTGCAATATTAAGATATATGGATTTTTGATTTACGATTTGATTTATTATTTATCAAAGTAGTACAGTAATTCATTAATGGTTTAATGCAAATACTTACGCTGTGGCGGGAACGTCCAATAGTTGCAGGTAGTGTTGGTGGATTCAGAACAGGTGACACAATAAAAAATCCAAAAATTATTTATTCAAAGCAGTTCTTATATCGCCAAAAGAATATACAATACCCGCCAGTACATTAAAACCCAGCACCGGGTATTGGTTCCATCGTTCATATTTATTGTTGAAAAGATTATTCACCTGCACCCACCCATTCAATTGCGGAAGTATAGTAAACTCAATACCGACATTTACGTCTGCTGCGGGTTGGAGCTTGCGGCTCTCCCCCGCCTTATCCCGCCATTGTGCGCCATCCCAAAAATATATTTCGCTTTTTACAAGAAACTCTTTTATTATTTGCCAGCGAATAGAACCATTTAATTCAGCGGGCACCAATCCCCATGCTTTTGCATTATCCTTAAGCGAACTGTACTGATTAAATGTAGCGCCTGCAAGCAAAGAAAGTTTTTCAGCCATTGTATATCCTATTTCACCATGAATACGAATATCCTTCATCTGCGATTCATTCACGATAAAAAATGATTTGCCTGTAATAGTATCATTTACAAACAAAGGCTGATTTGAAAATTGCAGGTAACTTACCCTCGCCGCATAAGTAACATGCGTCCCTGCAGAGCCCTTGAAGCCCGCATATTGTTCTTTGATTTTAGTGTTCAGTAAAAATTTTGGTTGCTGCAGCCACGGATTAATGGAAGCAAGATATTGATAGGTTGTTTTATTATAGTAGCCAATCCATCCTGCCTGCAAAATAAATCGTTCATCCTGCAATTTTGCTTCAGCAGAAAAATTGGGAAGAAAATTAAATGCTGAATTATCCCATGACGGCGTAATACCTGCTACTAATTTAAAATTGGGTGTTTTAAATGCAACGGCCGGAGTTAGATAATAAATATTGTTATTAATAGTTCCTGCACTGTCGCTCTTGTAAGTGATTATATCTGCACTAAGACCAAGTTTAAATTCAAGGGATTTCCCAAAAAATTTTGACATAGGGGCAGTAAAACCGAAGTTACTTTCTTTACCACCATGATTATCCTGGAACAAACTAAGTGAGATACCGGGGTTATAATTGATTCCTGCAATATTTTGTGTTTTATTCCTTAATGCAACATTGCCGCCAAATGTTGTGAAACTCTGGCGAAGATCATCCTTCGCATATTTTAGTGTATCAGGTGAAAAGCCATACTCATACTGAGTATTGTTATCATAAAAAATCTTTCCGCTCCATTCTTTTTTATCATCAGGAGAACTGAAAATACCAATAGCATTCAAACCTGTTTTGCTGAATTGCTGAAATGGTATAGGTCCTTTGGAAGAAGTGTATTTACCATTAAGATTGATCACAGATTTTACTCCATCACCCATGGCAACACCGGCCTGCAAATAAGGAGTGGTAAAATTCCCATAACCTGCTTTTACAAAACTGTTGTTTTGCCAGTGAATGTTTGTATCAATTTTTTCAGCAAGTGGTTTTAAAGCCGGCGACAAATAAGAAAACATAATGTTTTGCGTGGGCACGTCGTATTGCAGTACATGTGTTGCGGTATCAGGTGCAGGCGAGGCCGCATTGAAATTTACCTTTGATGTTGGCTTTAATGTCGGCTTAAAGGCAGAAGTAACTGTAACTGTTCTTTGCGGCAGTGTGTCAGATTTTATTTGCGATGTCGCCTGTGCTTCCTGTTTTTTTGTATCATGCTTTTTTGCCCTGCGTTGCTGTGCGAAAATATTTACTACAGGCAAACTAAGTAATGCTATAAAAATTATTTTTTTCATTAAATTTTATTTCTGTGATTCTCTTATGTTATCAGCTCCAGATCTCCTGCTCATCGTTCCTTGTGTCACTCTCTTGTACTTTCTGGATTTTATTCAGCTTTTTGTGAACGGTAGTCAATCCTTACTTTAACCTATTCAACAAATTCAACTACTTACTGCTCCACCCTGCTATTTTTATTTTTCTCCGCAACAACTGTGTCTAATTTCTTCTGAGCCTCTGTTTGCAGTTCAGGTATAGATGAATTTTCTACGACGCTTTTTAGCGTTGCTTCAGCATTAAAATAATCCTGCTCTTTATAATACACATCTCCGAGTAAAATATATGCTTTAGTGATCCAATAATCATAGGAACCTGCTTTTTTTATAACATCAAAACTTGCTTTTTCTGCTTCCTGTAATTTATTTTGAGACAATTGTATTTCGGCGATACGGTAACGGGCTTCTGCAGCATACTCGGATTTGCCCAGCTCCACCACTGCTTTATATGCTGCCAATGCTTCAAATACCTGGTTGTTGTTTTGATAATTTTTTGCAATCACCATGTTTGCCATCATTTTATCATCAGTGGCGATCCCTTTTTGCTCAAGCAACTCCTGTGCGTTAGGCACTGCATCTGACCATTGTGATAACTTAAACTGGCAGCGCAATAAACCCCGCATACTTTCGAGTTTATTCTCGTCGGTAACAGCAATTGATTTTAACTGCTCGAAATATTGTTCTGCCTTTGTGTAATCTTTAAGTTCAAAATAACAAATACGTGCAGCAGCCAGCACACTCACTT
>DATBFI010000607.1:0-14230 GCA_036558585.1 Chitinophagaceae bacterium | reverse complement strand
CCATAATATCGATAGTTCTTGGCTGTTCCGGCCTGCGAAACATAGTTTCATCAACGCCAATCGGTATTACGTAAGCAGGTTTTATTTTGTGGTTCTTAAAAAATTCCCCGGTAAGAAAATCTGACAATGCTATCAATTCGTGCGGCGCAGGTTTTATTAGTCGCACATATATGTTATTTTTTTTTGCATCCTGTCCCAGTATCCAACAGGCCAGTTTTAAATTATGTTTTTCTGAAAATCTTCTTCCCACCAATGCGCACTCTGTGCACCAAAAACTTAACAGGCCGGTTATATTATTTTGCTTGTTCAATTTTTTCAGAACCCTGTTTACACGTATCCATAATAACACCCTTGAAAGTTTTCTTTTGTCAGCGCCATTGAAACTGATTATATCATTTCCAAACCATTTATATTGTTTGTTAACACGTGGATATTGAAATGCAAGAATGATAATCTGTAACGAAGGAAAGTTTTTATTCATTGCTCTTACGAATACCTGTTGGGGAGGTAAACAGGTAGTATCTTCTTCATTTGCTGCAAAGCCGGGAGAAAGGATAATCAGTGTGTTTTTCGGGGTCATTGAAAAATTATAAACAGTAAGACAATTTACTTAAAAACATAATAGTATCACCGCTTATTATAAAAAAAATTCACCTTTATTTAGCCAAAGTAATAACATCGTTGCAGAAAGTGAAGCTTGCCGTATTGTGCGTAATAAGAATAACGATCTTACCTGCTTCAGACAATTCTTTGAAATAGTGCAGCATAGCTAATTCAGATAGTTCATCCAACTCATTAAATGGTTCATCCAAAATTATAACATCAGCATCTTTATACAGCGCCCTGGCAATTGCAATACGCTGTCTTTGTCCCCCGCTGATATTCTTACCGTCTTCTGTAATTATTTTTTCAATTCCTTCCGGAAGCCGGTCAATGAGAGTTTTCAAACCTGTTACATCTATTATGTTGTTTATTTTTTTCAGATCATAACCGTTTTCAAAAAGTGTGATATTCTTTAAAATAGAATCATAAGCCATAAACGGTTCCTGTTTAACATACGCTATTCTACTCCAGACAGATCTTCTTCCTGCTGCATCCATAAGCTTTTCATTAATAAAAATTTCACCGGCAACAGGAGATAAAAATCCGAGCAACAAATTTATCAATGTTGTTTTGCCTTTGCCCGAACTTCCGCTGATACCAATAAATGTTCCCTTATTTATCTTAAAATTGACATATAAAAGAAGCGGATGGTCCTTGTAGTTGAAACAGACATTTTTAAATTCAATCGAATTTAATCTTTCAGTGTAAGAAATCTTTTTTGGTGAGGAAATATCATTCGATTCTTTCTTAAGTTCATTAACCGTATATTCATAAGTTTTCACCTGGCTGTTTAAATTAATGATCCTGGAAATACCCGGAATTATTTTATATGCTGCAGCAACAAAAGCACCCAGTGTAAACAAGTCTGTAATTTTTGCAGCCCCGGTAAATTCACCCGCAACGATCAAAACAAATAATCCAAATACTGCGAATACCTCAAAAAAACGGGATGGCATTCCCTGTGTTATCTGCAGGTCAGCAAGATAAGTATTCATCACACTTTGAAAACTTGAATAACGATTGGTGAAGAATTCATTTTTATCATAAATGTTACTTTCAATAAAACCCGACAAGGCTTCATTAAGATATTGCAGGGTTTTTTCGCTTGCCGCTTTTGCGTTCTTCCTGACAACTGATAATCGTCTTTTTGCAACATACCGCAAAATTGCAATCGCGGGCAATAGCACAAGTGAAAGTATAGCAAGCAGCTTTGCATTAATTATAAGCAATGCAATTACTGTAAGCATCACCAGGATCGCCTCGGTAGTTATTTGCTGAATACCGGCCAAAACATAATTAGCAAATTCAATAGGCTGGTGACAGATCTTTCTTATAAGCACTGATGAATCAATATATATATGGTCCTCGTAACTGCCTTCGAGGTACAGCAAAAGATTTCTGCCTGAGATTCTTGAGGCAACATGGTAAACAAACCTGTATTGAGCCTTATAAATATAGTAACCGCCAAAGCTTTTGCATATGAACATTATTATGAGCAGCACTGCCGGGAGAAGAGAATGCTCCTTAATTCCCCATTGTGATAAAAAGGACAGATTCACCAGGGAATGTTGCGGTGTATAAAAATTTACCACAACAAATAAAAATGCGAGAGACAAAATATCTGCAATACTTACAAAGAGATTAAACACCATCAGCAGAAAAAATTTTCGCCTCTCTCTTTTTGTAAGAATGGAAATTGTATTATTAAATATGTTCTTCAAAGATTATAAACTACACTTTAAACACAAATATCAGTTGGTAAAAATAGGGAAACAAACAACATTTAATTTTGAGAGCAAAGGCACTTTTTTTAAATGCCGAAATTTTGGGCATCACATTATCGCCAGCTTTTTATGTTTAGCATCACGCCAGGGAACATAGAAGTAACGTGAAATATAAGACTGTGCAGCTATGTAACGTACTTATTCTTTATTTATATCTGCTAAACCTAAAACCCCGAAGGTGGTGGAAGGATTATAGAAGGCAATTATTGACAAGAACCACAACCCCGAAGGGGTGACAAAAAATTGAATTTAAAAATTAATCATACCATTCGAATAAATATTTTTCATCATACCCCACTTCAAATTTCTTCAGCAATTCAATATATTCTTCTTTGAATGTTTTCTTTTTATGATGCTTCTCCCGGTTTACAATATAGTCATACACTTTGTTTATATGAGAATGAGAATATGAAAATGCACCATACCCATCCTGCCATGCAAATTTTCCTTTTACAAACTTGTTATCGTTGATAAAATTGGATGAATTGTTTTTTACGTCTCGAACTAAATCCAGCAATCGCCAAAGCAGGACGTAATCCAATAAAAGCATGTATATGATCAGGCATGCCATTTACAATAATGGATTTCTGTTCTTTTCCTTTAACAATACTGCAATATACTTATGCAGTTCTGTCTTCAACTATTGCTGATTAAATTCTCTCTTCCTTTTACTGCAAAAACAATTTGAATATAAACTTTGGAAAATGTTCCGGGCATAGCGATGAAGTTAAGGTTGTTCAGCATATCACCCCGTCGGGGTTTGAAAGGCTAATTTACCCACTTATTATAATAATACCAGCCCTTCGGGCGTTGAAACACCTCAAATATTAATTAACTACACAGTTTGTATAATAATCCTAATACTCAATCCAAAAATAAAATGGGAAAATACCTTACACTGATGCGATGTTTTGGAATAACCAATTAAAAGCATGAAAGCTTGTTTCAACGGTCAAAAGGAATAAAGTCTCAGTGGTTGAAAAATTCATGAAAGCGATTTCACCAGTTCCCATTCACCGGCTAAAATATGTGAGATGGCCCGCACCAGGTATTCAAATTTATTCGGTTTTGTAATAAAAGCTACAGCGCCAAGGCGAAGAGAATCTTCTATATCTGCTTTTATTTTAGAAGTGCTGTATATAATAACAGGGATATTTGCATATTGACGGTCCTTTTTCAATTGCACCAATAATTGTTTGCCACTCATGCGGGGCATATTTAAATCAAGAAAAACAAAGTCTGGCTTTACAATTGCGGCTTTTAATAATTGTAGCGCGGCTTCACCATTGGGAGCAGAGAAGCAGTGGTGGGTTTCATTAATATAAGTCACAGCTTCACAGAATAACTGGATATCATCGTGGTCATCATCCACGATCAGTAACGTTTTCTGTACAGGGGTGAAATTCATGAAACAAACTTAACAAAAGTTTAGAAGCAACTGAAGGATTATATAATTTTAGTGTATCAATTTCTACAAAATTTTCTTGCAAACCTTAGAACAGCGCCAGATGAAAAGGCAGTCAAATTTAAAAGCAAAGGAAAAAACACAAAATAGACCTTTTTTAATTGTAGCTATAGGCGCCTCAGCAGGTGGAATAGAAGCATTAACGGAATTATTAAAATATCTTCCTCCCGGTACAGGGATGGCCTTTGTTTATATACAACATTTAGACCCTACACATGAAAGCATGCTCTCTTCCATTTTAGCCAAAGCAACAAAAATGAAGGTTGTGGAAGCTAAAGATATGCTTCCTGTAGAGCCCAATCATTTATATGTTATCCCGCCAAATAAAGACATGAGGCTTTTTGACGGCGTGCTCACTTTAAATGCACGAAAGGCAAAGCCATCCATGCATATGCCGATTGACCAGTTCTTCACTTCTCTTGCAGAAAATCATAAGGAAACTGCTATCGGGATCATCTTATCGGGCAATGCTTCTGACGGAACTCTGGGATTAAAAGCAATAAAAACTGCGGGCGGAATAACTTTAGCCCAGGATGACTCAGCCAAATTTCAAAGCATGCCCAAATCTGCCATTGCAGAGGATGTTGTTGACCTCGTATTATCTCCCGAGGGCATTGCAAAAGAACTAGAGCGAATCAGTAAACAAAAAGATGCGTTTAAATTAGCAATCACTCCGCAATCGGAAGAAAAAGAGGCGGAGGAAGATTCAGATGAAGACCTCAGGAATATAATCCAGCTATTAAAAAAATCGACCGGGGTGGATTTTACCCATTACAAAGTAGCCACCATAAAACGGCGTATAGTAAGGCGCATGGTATTGTACAAACTGAATACATTACAGGAGTATACGCAATACCTTAAACAACATGCCAATGAAACAACGCTTTTGTACCAGGATCTCTTGATCAATGTAACCAGTTTTTTCAGGGATGCTGACGTGATGGAATATCTGAAAAAAACCTTGCTCCCCGAAATTCTTAAAAATAAGGGGAGGAATGATCCGGTAAGAGTATGGGTACCGGCCTGCTCTACAGGTGAGGAAGCATATTCTATTGCCATGCTGATAATGGAAATCCTGGGAGAAGAAACACCGGAGAGAGCTATACAAATATTTGCTACAGATTTAAGTGAAGTGGCTATTGCCAAAGCAAGGGTGGGCATATTTAGCAGAAACGAAGTGGCAGAAATTTCACCCCGCCGTTTACAACGTTTTTTTACGAAAGTGGATGGCAGTTACCGAATAATAAAAACAATACGTGACCTTTGTGTATTTGCTCCGCACAATATTTTTAAAGACCCTCCTTTTTCAAAGCTCGATTTTATCAGTTGCTGTAACCTGCTCATCTATCTTGATAATGTGTTGCAGCGAAAGATCATTGGCACTTTTCACTATGCGTTAAATAGCAATGGTTACCTGATGCTGGGCAAATCGGAAACCATTGGCAGTTCAGGACAGCTTTTTACGCAGACTGATAAAAAACATAAAATATTTGCCAAAAGAAAAGATGCCGCATCCACAGCAATGTTTGAGATGAATTTCCCGATACCGGGTGGGGAACGAAAAGAAATTAGTAAATCAAGAACAGTACAAAAAAATAAGACCGAAACACCCGACCTGGAAAAACTAATAGACAATGTTTTACTTTCAGATTATATCCCTGCCTGCGTAGTTGTAAACCAGGATCTTGAAATTTTGCAGTTTCGCGGTTCTACCGGTATGTTCCTTGAACCAATGCCGGGGAAAGCAAGTTTTAATTTAATGAAAATGATCAAACCCGGTCTTGGTTTTGAATTGCGCAATGCCATCCATAAAGCAAGTAAAACAGGCCAAAGAATAAAAAAATCAGGATTGCAGCTAAAAAATAAGTCAACTTCCTCCCAGGTCGCCATTGAAGTTGCACCAATTAAAGCCCTGGATGATGAAAAGCTCTTTCTTATTCTTTTTGAAGAAATGAGGGAACCATCAACAGGTGATGTTAAAGCCTCATTTTCGAAAGACAAATACATTAAACAGTTACAGAATGAATTGAATGCCGCGCGGGAGGATATGCGCGCCATTATAGAAGACCAGGAAGCAAACGTTGAGGAACTGCAATCCGCTAATGAAGAAATAGTTTCCAGCAATGAAGAATTACAAAGTATCAATGAAGAATTAGAAACTTCGAAGGAAGAAATAGAATCGAGCAACGAAGAGTTAATGACCATCAATGCAGAATTGCAGGTACGCAATGAACAACTGTCGGAGTCTTATGAATACGCAGAAGCAGTTTTTTCCACCATGCGTGAAGCGCTGATAGTGCTGGATCAAAACCTGCGTGTTAAAACTGCTAACCGAACTTTTTATAAAATGTTCGGAACAAAAGAAGAAGACACGGAAGGCATGCTTATTTACGAACTGAGTAATAAACAATGGAATATTTCTACACTAAAACAAATGCTTGATGATATGATATTGCATGATGCGCAAATCGAAGGTTTTGAAGTAAGCCATAACATTCCGGGCATAGGGCAAAAAATAATGCTGCTGAATGCAAAAAAGGTTGTACAAAAAATTCATCGCCAGCAATTGATTTTACTTGCCATACAAGACATTACCGAACGCAAACATGCAGAGCAACTGATAAAGGAGCGTGAAGAATGGTTCCATAATATGGCGGACAATGCCCCGGTAATGCTATGGACATCTGATACCAATAATCAAAGAGTATTTTTTAATAACACATGGCTTGAATTTACAGGACGAAAAATGGAGGAAGAAATAAAAAATGGCTGGAAAGAAAATGTGCACAAAGATGATCTTGCCAATTTGGAGAAGATTTATAATTCAAGCTTTGATGAAAGAAAACCTTACCAGACAGAATACCGCTTAAGACGGTATGATGGCCAATATAGGTGGGTGCTGTCCATAGCAAAACCTACTTACTCCATTGAAGGGGAATTTACAGGCTTTATCGGAACCGTTGCAGATATACATGAGAAAAAAATGCTTTCTGATGAGATGGAAAAACGCGTCCTGGAAAGAACCCGTGAAATCAGGGAGATGAATAAAGAGCTCGAACGCTCCAATAGTGAATTGCAACAATTTGCTTATGTGGCAAGTCACGATCTGCAGGAACCTTTACGCAAAATAATGACCTTCTCTGACCGTCTTCAAAATCTTAAGGGTAGCTTGCCCGACCAGTCAAAGATCTATATTGAAAAAATAGGTTCGTCTTCAGAGCGCATGTCAAGATTAATTGATGACCTGCTCAATTTTTCAAGTATTTCAAGGGAAAGCAGAAATTTTGTAACTACAGATTTAAATGCCATTGTAAAAGATGTGCTTGCTGATTTTGATCTTATTATTACTCAAAAACAAGCAAAAGTGAATTATGACGGATTACCCGTGATACAGGCAATTCCGGTACAGATGGAACAGCTCTTTCATAACCTTATCAGCAATGCGTTGAAATTTTCGAAGGAAGGTGAGTCACCTGAAATTACAATTACTGCACAGGAAATTTCTTCAGAGGAAATAAAAAGGTCGCCGCTTAACCTGGAAAAATCATTGGATGAATATATTAAAATTACTTTTAGCGATAACGGCATCGGGTTTAATGAAGAATTTGCAGACCAGATCTTTGTGATCTTTCAGCGTCTTAACGATCAAAAAGTTTTCCCGGGCACGGGCATTGGTTTAGCGCTTTGCCGCAAAATTGTTAACAATCATGGTGGAGAAATTTATGCAAGATCAAAACCGGATGAGGGTGCGGAATTTCATATCATTCTTCCTAAAAAGTTATCTCCTGCAAGGTAATATCAGTTAAAAGACTTAATATAATTTCTAAACCGATGAAATCAGTTTATTATTTATTGAATTACATAGCAGCAGTTTCCCGGTTATTGTTTTGTGTGGAAAATAAAATGTCTTTCAGTTTGTCAATATGCATTTGCAGATCGATGCCTTTATTGTGATGGTCTGATGCGATGCGTATAAATCCTTTTCTTTTGGCGTCCTGTTCCATTTTGTGCAACAATGTTCTTCTCTCTTCCATCATGCGCAGGGCAACCCATAAAGTGGCCTCCATATTTTCTGCCTGTTTTGTAAGCAGATCATTTTCCGAATAGGCGTGCCCTATGTAACAACGATAGCGATGCATGTTATTCTCTGTGATCTGCCAGAGTGAACCGCCACAATCCGGACAGGAGTATATGCTATGTTCGCCCCCCAGATCTTCCACACGCTCAACACCTATTGCCACTTTCTCAGCAATCTCAGATTCCGCTTTTATTTCTTCGGGAATACCAACATCTTCCTGCAGAGGTTGTTTCATTATTTCTTTAATAGCTGAACCCATTTCGGCAAGAGATACACAATAATTTACTTCCATTGCATCAAGAACCGCAAGAGGCATATCAGGATATTCAGCTTCGTTTGGATCTTGTACAACGCAAACACCACCACATTTTTTTATGGCAAGCATGCCGGCTTTGCCATCATCGAGTAAACCGGTAAGGAGAATACCGATCGCCCTTGTGCCAAAAGCAACTGCAGCGGAGCGAAACAAAACATCTATGGATGGTCGCCAGCGGTTCTCCACAGGGCCACGCCCAAGGATCATCCGTTGTTTTTTAACAAGCAAATGGTGATTGGGCGGAGCAATATAAATAAAGCCTTTTTCAATTTTCCTGTTATCAGTGGCTTTTATACATTTCAGCGAGGTATTAGATTGCAGTTTCTGAACAAGATAATCACCTATACCCGTAGTAGATAAATGCAGCACGGTAAAAACTGCAATATCCATATCAGTGGTTAATTGCCCTACAAATTCAGATAAGGCATTTAATCCTCCCGCGGACGCCCCAACAACAACTACATAAGTTGGTTGGCTATTTGTATTCATTTGCATTATTATCATGCTGCAAATGTGATGCCTCCAAATTTAAAAAGTTAACTGCTTATATGTCAGCAGGATTAATTTTTCAGAAAAATGCAATGGGCTTTGCAGTATTGCCTAGGGACATTATTTTTGCACCCTCACCCATGTGAATGAAATAATCGGGGGATTAGCTCATCTGGCTAGAGCGTTAGCGTGGCACGCTAAAGGTGACCGGTTCGATCCCGGTATCCTCCACTTCTGAAGCGAAAATCTAAAAAGGGATTTTGCGTTTAACAAAGTAATATGGCAAAAGTTGTAGTGTAACCTCATCAAAAACTCTCTTCTTTACATTCTCCCGTATAGGGTTCAAATTCCAATGTAGCATGCTGAATATTCAAATGCTCTAATTCATGTTTAATATCCTTTTTGATTTTTTCCAGGTCATTCATGGTGGCATTATCCTTCACAACAATATGAGCAGTAAGAGCATTGGCAGTCGTGCCAACTCCCCATGCATGTATATGGTGAATATCTTTTACTCCTCCAATTTGTGTGATGGTTGATCTGATCTTTTCAAGATCAACATTTTCAGGAACTGCATCCAATGAAAGCCGAAGGCTGCTGCGTAGTAATCCAAGCGTACTTACTAAAATAACACCCACAACAATAATGCATAGTAAAGGGTCAATCCAATACCAGTGCGTATAATAAATGGCAATACCTCCAGCAACCAATGCGAGTGAAACCATTGCATCCGATAATAGATGCAGGTAAGCAGATTTTACATTCAGGTCCCGTTCCTTATCACGTATAAACATCAAAGCGGTTATTGTATTAATGACAATCCCGATAGCTGCTACTACGGCAATGGTAATACCTGGTAAAGGTTCGGGATTCAGGAACCGATGTATTGCCTCAAAACCAATTGCACCAATTGAAATCAATAATACAACTGAATTAAATAACGCAACGAGTATGCTTGTTTTCCTGTAACCATAAGTGTATTTATCATTAGGTTTTATGGTTGACAATTTATATGCGAGCAAGGATAAGGCGAGGCTTACAACATCCGCAAGGTTGTGGCCTGCATCAGATAATAGTGAGAGGGAATGAATATAAAATCCTACCGCTGCTTCAATCAAAACAAAGAGAAAATTAAGGCCAATACCAATATAAAATGCCCGGTTAAGATTGATACTTATATGAGAATGGTTATGATGATGATCGTGGGACATGATTATGCTGATATTTGTTATACCTCTTGCATTGCAATGTTTTAAGTTTACAACAAGGTTCCCTTTAATATTATGGCTGCAATGGTAAAATAAATTACCAGCCCCGTAACATCCACCAGGGTTGCAACAAAGGGAGCAGACGAAGCAGCCGGGTCCAGTTTGAAGAATTTCAACACAATGGGGACCATTGAACCACTCAATGTTCCCCACATCACAATACCAATAAGTGAAAAGAAAATTGTAGTAGCAATAAGCAACCAGTGAGGGCCATACTCGAACCAATGAAAATTTTCCCAAAGCGAAATCCGGAGAAACCCAATAGCACCTAAGATCAAACCCAATGTAATACCAGATAGTATTTCTCTTCGCATTACATACCACCAGTCTTTTAAATTTAGTTCTTTTAAAGCAAGTGCGCGAATGATCAATGTTGCTGCCTGTGAGCCGCTGTTGCCGCCGCTTGAAATAATAAGCGGTACAAATAAAGCTAACACAACTGCTTTTGAAATTTCCTTATCAAAATATCCCATTGCTGTGGCAGTAAGCATTTCACTCAAAAACAAAATAATTAACCATCCTGCTCTTTTTCTGATCAATGAAGGAAAAGGTGTTTTCACGTATGGATAATCAAGGCTTTCCAAACCACCAAACTTTTGAATCTCTTTTGTATCTCTTGCCTCTACAACATCCAATACGTCGTCTACAGTAAGCACACCCATCAGGATATTATCATTATTTATTACAGGCAAAACCACGCGGTCATACTCTTTGAACATGGTAACTGCATGCTCTTTGGTGTCGTTCATGTTCAGAGAGGGACAAAAGCCGTCTAATATTTCCTCGATCTTTTTTTGAGGCTCATTCAAAACAAGCCGTCTTACAGGAACATCATCAATCAGCCTTTCATTATCATCCACAACATAAATATCATTTGAGGCTTCGGTATCCTTATGATATTGACGCATATGTTCACAAGCCTCTGCAATGGTCATTTCTTTATTAATAGTGGCAACGTCTGTATCAATCAATCTTGCTACACTATTATCGGGATAATCAAGCAGATCGTGCGTTGTATCTTTATTTGTTTCGGTGAGGTATTCCAAAAAATAAGATGATTCAGCATCGCTGAGAGATGAAAAAAACGCTAACCTGTCATCAGAACTCAAATCATTTAAGATGTAAGCCGCACGTGCCTTTCCAAAATGACGTATAATTTTCTTTTGTGTTAGTAAGTCCAGGTAGGGAAATATCTTGACCTGGTTTTTAATCGGAAACGACTGAAAGGCCTGCATTGCTGTTTCAGTGGGAATGCCTTTTAAAACTTTCGCTATCTCCGCCGGCTCTATTTCTTTTTTATCACGACCGAAACTAAATAAACTGCTAAACTCACCTTTTAGAATTTTATTGGTTATTTCTTTAAAATTCATTCTTAACAGATTTAGAGGTTAATAAATGTAATGGCATTATTATAAAGGAAGGAACACGATTAAATTCAGGGAACGAATTATTACACTTGCCGGGAACGACAATTTGCAATGCTGCGAAGCACTGCTGCAGGTGAGCCGCAGTACACATGATTAACCTTGTAAAGGCTTGTGAGAGGCTGTGTACTATCATAATCGTCAGCGTTCATATATTCTTCAAAATAACCGCAGGATAAAGGTAGGCAGTATAAAAATGTTTCAAATTAATTTGAACTGAAGAAATTTTAAACTTCGGTTGCAAATATTTTTGTCGATTCAACCGCGTCAGATCGTTTACAAAAAATTTGTCGTGATAATTTTTGCAGGAGCAAATAGCCATGCATCAGTATCGCACAAATTATCAGTCAATAAATCCTTTGAAGCCTGGGTTGGTTGCATCTTTGATACCGGTAGTCCTCATAAGTTTAAAAGCCCCTCGCAGGGCTTTCACTATTGATCATTTTATTTAGTGCGGTTACCGAAGAACAGTTAGGGGGTACTTCAAATTTTCATAATGCATTAAATCAACTTTCACGCTACCTACGGCAATTGGGCTTTCAATGCGTACAGGTATATGGTTTGAGTCGTCTGTTACCCAGATGGTCATTTTTTCTCCTCCCTCAAAAATATTTCCCTTCAATAATAAAGGCTTTAGTTTAATAGCATTGAATGTACCATATTTTGTCCTGACAGATTCTTTTCCCATATAGTGAATATACATGTTGTAAATCTTGTTATCAAGGAACATGCTGAAGGGAATTTTATCCCCGGCTTTGTATTGATCATAATTGATGTTACGGGCATAATACATTACACTTATTACATCCTGGACGTTTTCAGGGACCCTATAAACACCTTTACTGGTAACTGCAGTATTTGCCTGCTGATTGAATGTTACTTCTTCATACTTTTTGTATTTGCCTTCGTTTATCCGGCGGATAAACTTCACGGGTTGCAAATCCGAAGTGTTAAAATAACTTTCGTAGCGGTCTCTTACTTTAAAGATCCAATCATACTTCGGGTTGGTTGATCCTTCGCCCACTACATGATACACATCGTTGTTCTCCATTTTTTCGGTGGATGTGGTAAACGTTGCCGAGCCTGCATTTACATAAATACCTATCACGTTGTAAAAAACAGAATAAGTGATTTTTTCATCGGGTTGAAAGGCATAATTTGGTATAGCCGCTGTTTGGGCTGTTAAAGGAAAGTAAATTGCTTGCAGGGCCAGGAGCAGCAAAAAACTAATCTTCTTCATATATCCGTTTTTAAATTCGTTTATATTTTTAGCATACATCAGGTAAAGCCGATAGTTCGAATTTCCACCGTGAATCTTTATCTAATAACGATTCTATCAGCGTAATCCGGACAATTTTCCTCAGCTTTTTCTAAAAATCTTTTATTGTACACACTTTCTTTGGAGACCCAAATTTAAACAAATGTTTGAATTAAACAAACGTTTAATTAACTTTTTTATAAACGGATAACCCATTTTATGAAGGGTAAATCTTTCAGGCTCTGCAATAAATTTTGATTGACCTGTTGAATGGTAAATGCGCTCACAAAAAATTATCTCATTGTAATTTTATTTGTAAGCGTGCCGATATTATTAATCGAGATACTTACTTCGTCTTGTTCCTGTAACGTAAAATGATCAGGTGGCACAATGCCTGTCCCTGTCATCAGGAAGCATCCAAAAGGAAAAGAAGATTCGCGAAATAAATATTCTGTGAGCTCCTGTAATGAACGTTTCATTTTGTTCAGTTGTACGGAACCTTCGAAAACTTTTTTCTCATTGCGTGTGATTACAATCTCAATGTTTGTTTCTTTTGAAATGAGCTGATCTGTTATATACAAACAGGGACCCAGGGCAGCGCTCCTGTCATACACTTTTGCCTGGGGCAGGTATAAAGGATTCTCACCCTCAATACTTCTTGAACTCATGTCGTTGCCTATAGTGTATGCCTGTATTTCCCCTTTTGAGTTGATATACAAAGTAAGTTCGGGTTCCGGTACATTCCACGAAGAATCTTTGCGTATGTAAACATCCTGCAAATGGCCCACGACACGATGTGGCAATGCTTTAAAAAATAATTCAGGGCGTTGGGCTTCATATACTTTTTGGTAGAAATCACCGCCACCTGCCTCTTTGGCTTCTTCCATTCTTGCATCCCGGCTGCGCAAATAGGTAACACCAGCTGCCCACACTTCCTGGCTGCCGATTGGCGGCAGTAAAGAAGTATCAATTAATTCTTTGAATGTAGTGTCGGGCAGGCTTTCTTTACCATTTATCAATTTTAAAATTTTTTGAAATAAATTATTTTGATTGATAAGATCATCCCATTCTTCTTCAAGAAGAAAAGCCTTTTGCTGGTGGGATAAAATAACTCCTTTTGTGGTTTTGTATAAGTGCATAAGATTATTTGAATATTGAGTTACTTAAAATTCATTGACAGCAGAACTTGTACTTTAAATTCTTTGGAGGTTGTAATTGCAAAGGCTGCTGACAACAAGCTTTATTTAAATTCGCTTGGAACCGTCTGATTATTTCTTATTATTTCAAATCGTTCAATTCAACTCCTAATAGCTGTTTTGATAATTCGCGCAGTGAATTATAATCTCCCTGCAAATGACAGGTGATCTGACGATACTCCTGTACCTCACCCCTCTTTAGCTCTGATGCCGGTGATGATGATTCAATTTCATAGAATGGTCCAAGTTGCGAACCATCCTGTAAAGGCCCGTCATTATAGGAATTTACTACATCGCCTTTAAATGGTTCTTTTTGCAACTCCCATTTTGAATTAACATACAAGCCATT
>DATBFI010000606.1:0-7695 GCA_036558585.1 Chitinophagaceae bacterium | reverse complement strand
TGCGAGTGCTGTAAGCGGGGATGCTGCTGAAAAAGTTTATGTAGCTCCCGGTAAATATGATGAGTTCTACAACTTTGTATCAGGAGGCTTCAATGGACAATTGAGTGTATATGGATTACCCTCAGGACGATTGCTGCGTGTGATCCCCGTATTCGCTGCCGATCCCATGGACGGATACGGGTACAGCGAAGAAACAAAGCCAATGCTTAATACCTCGCATGGTTATGTGCCATGGGATGATCTGCATCATACAGACATGTCACAAACAAACGGAGAAATTGATGGACGCTGGATTTTTGTAAATGGCAATAATACCCCACGTATTGGGCGGGTTGATCTTACTACATTCCGTACTGCCGAAATAATTGAGATTCCTAATAGTGCCGGTAATCACTCCTCGCCTTTTATTACTGAAAATACAGAATACGTAATTGCAGGCACACGTTTCAGTGTACCCATGGATAATTCTAACGGTGATGTGCCTCTCAGCACTTATAAGAAAAATTTTAAGGGCACCGCAAGTTTTTTAAGTGTTGATAAAAACACGGGCGAGATGAAAATTGCTTTTCAATTGCTGCTGCCCGGTGTAAATTTTGATTTAAGTCATGCCGGCAAAGGTCCTTCTCACGGATGGTTCTTTTTTTCCTGTTATAATAGTGAACAGGCAAATACTATGCTTGAGGTAAACGCATCTCAGCGCGATAAGGATTTTATTCTTGCAGTGAACTGGAAAAAAGCTGAAGAATATTTGCAGCAAGGCAAAGGTGTAAAGCAAACGGTAAAATATGCGCATAATCTTTATAATGAAAAAACGCATACTGCTACTTCCACTATTGAAACACAGGTTACCGTTCTCAATGCGATGGAATTACCCGGCATAGCTTATTTTATTCCCTGCCCAAAATCACCGCATGGTTGCGATGTTGATCCCACGGGTGAATACATCGTTGGTTCCGGAAAACTGGCCGCCTTGATTCCTGTATTTAGTTTTAGCAAATTGCAAAATGCAATTAACAACAAGCAATTTGACGGAACATTTGACAGCATACCGGTAGTGAAATATGAAGCTGCTTTATATGGTGAAGTGCAGAAGCCGGGTCTGGGCCCCCTGCATACCGAGTTTGATGGAAAAGGAAATGCTTACACTTCATTCTTTGTTTCCTCAGAGATTGTAAAATGGAACATTAAAGATTTAAAAGTGCTTGATCGCGCACCAACGTACTACTCAATTGGTCACTTGTGTATTCCCGGTGGTGACAGCAGGAAACCGAATGCAAAATATGTGATCGCCTACAACAAGATAACAAAAGATCGTTATTTACCTACTGGTCCTGAACTTGCTCAAAGTTGCCAGATATATGATATTACAGGAGATAAAATGCAAATGATCCTTGACTTTCCAACAATTGGCGAGCCGCATTATGCACAGGCTGTTGCTGCAGACCTGATAAAAGGAAAAAGCGTAAAGTTTTATAATATAAATGAAAACGCAAATCCTTATCTCACCAAAGGAGAGGGTGCAGCAAAAGTAGTGCGCAATGGCAATAAGGTTGATGTATATATGACTGCTATACGTTCTCACATTGTCCCGGATAATATAGAAGGAGTAAAGATGGGAGATGAAGTATATTTCCATGTTACAAATCTTGAACAGGATTGGGATATACCGCATGGCTTTGCAATAAAAGGATCTAACAATGCAGAGTTGATCATTTTGCCGGGTGAAACACAAACGCTGAAATGGGAACCGGACAGAGTTGGAATTTTTCCGATGTATTGTACAGATTTTTGCAGCGCCCTCCACCAGGAAATGTCGGGTTATGTAAGAGTATCTCCGGCAGGTAGTAATGTTCCTATTTCTTTTGGCACAGGAAAGAATGTTCCCGAAAAAGATAGCAGCACAGCAAAACGATAAGTTTTTTAAGGGTGAGACAATGAATGAAAGTCTTACCCTTCTTTAATAAAGACAAACGGTGATAATGAAACAGGACAAATTAAAAAGATGGGTACGATCGATAGTTTTTGTTTCCGCATTATTAATAATCGGAGTATTGTTTTTTCCAATGTGGCAAATTCAACTGTCGGCACCACAATATCCGGAAGGGTTGGCATTAAAGATTTATCCGGGAAAGCTGGGTGGTGATGTAGATATTGTTAACGGGCTCAACCACTACATAGGAATGAAGACGCTTCATGCAAAGGATTTTATTGAGTTCACCGTGTTGCCTTACTGTATAATATTTTTTGCAGCATTACTCCTGATCACAGCTTTAGTGAACAGGAAAAAATTGTTGTATCTCACTACAGGTTTATTTATTGTTTTTGCAATTATTGCGATGATTGATTTTTGGAGGTGGGAATATAATTACGGGCACAATTTAAATCCTGACGCTGCTATCCAGGTGCCAGGCATGTCTTATCAGCCTCCCCTGATTGGTTATAAACAGTTACTAAACTTTGGTGCGTATTCAATCCCTGATGTGGGCGGATGGCTTTTTATAGTAACCGGAATATTACTGGTGTTTTGCATTTTCATGGAAATACGTTCTTCAAAAAAAAGGAAGAAAAAAAATTTTCCCGGCACAAGTTTGGCTGCCGCTTTGCTTATCGCATCTGTATTTTTTACTTCATGCTCCTCAGGCCCGCAACCCATTCAGGTTGGAAAAGATGCCTGCAGTTATTGTAAAATGACTGTTTCTGATCCACGCTTTGGGGGAGAAATAATAACAACTAAAGGCAAAGTGTACAAATTTGATGACATGCATTGCTTTTCATCGTTTCTTCAGGAAGGGAAGGTGGCCAAAGATGATATCAAAGAGATGTACGTCGCTGATTTTAGCGGCAACCACTCGTTGATAAAGGGGGATGAAAATTTGCTCTTATTTAAAAGTGATCTGCTTCGCAGTCCTATGAATGGAAACATTGCCGCATTCAGTAACAGAGACAGTCTTGCTATCGTTATGAAAAAATTAAAAGGAATACCGTTGAATTGGGATGAAATAATAAAATAAATCACTGAGGAACTTACATACATCTCTTTTACAGATTTAGTATAGATCCCTCCTACGTCGGGATGACAAGCAGAAGAATGTATTAATAGCGGATGAATAAATAGCAGCTTCGTCAAGGAAGGTAAGCTTGTCATGCCGAAGAATGAGGCATCTGCCCTTCATATTGCTCAAGAGAGTTATTTTCAGCAGAAGTGTGCGCACAATAAGTGTTCAATAGTACTACTAATGTGTGACTAGAAAAATGAAAAAGTATTTTTCCATCTTAAAAATATTGATCACTCTTTTGTTCTTGTATCAGCAATTGCATGCAACTGTATTAACGGTAGGCAAACAAAAACATTTTCCTTCAATAAAACAGGCACTGGAGCAATGCAAGAACGGAGACACCATTTTAGTTTACAAGGATGTATACAAAGAGCAAAATATAATTATCGACAAATCTATTATGCTGAAAGGTTTAGATCAGCCTGTGCTCGATGGCGAGCACAAATATGAGATCATTTCTGTAAAAGCAGATAATGTAGTTGTTGATGGATTCCATTTGCAGCATTCCGGCCGCTCAAATGTTGATGATATCGCAGGTTTAAAAATTTATAATGCACACAATGTTGTTATTTCAAATAATTCGCTTGACGATACATTCTGGGGTATCTACACTTTGTATGGAGTTAGTTGTACAATTATCAATAATCGCTTAAAGGCATTCGGAAAGGGTGAACTTGAAAGCGGTAATGGCATTCACTGCTGGAAGTGCGACAGCATGCATATTACCGGCAATACTGTTACAGGTCACAGGGATGGTATTTACTTTGAGTTTGTAACGAATTCAGTTATTCTAAAAAATACTTCTGTTGGAAATATCCGTTATGGTTTGCATTTTATGTTTTCGCATAACGATGAGTATATATCTAATGTGTTTGAAAAAAATGGTGCAGGAGTGGCTGTTATGTTTTCACATGGTGTAAAAATGTTCAAAAATTATTTTGAAGAAAACTGGGGCGATGCTGCTTATGGTATACTGCTTAAAGAGATATCGGATAGTTATATCGGGAATAATTATTTTGTACGAAATACGATGGGCATTTATATGGAAGGCACTACCCGTATAAAGGTTGAAAAAAATGTATTTGACGGCAATGGCTGGGCAATGCGTGTGCAGGCCAGCTGCAGCGAAAACACTGTTATAAACAACAACTTTATAAATAACACATTTGATGTGGCAACAAACGGATCGCTTGTTCTAAACAACTTTGATCACAATTACTGGGACAAATATGAAGGATATGACCTGAATAAAGATAAAACAGGCGATGTGCCTTACAGACCTGTAAGTTTATATTCCATGATAGCTGAAAGTAATCCTACTGTGATGATGCTGTTCAGAAGCTTTATGGTTACGCTGTTCGATAAAACAGAAAAAGTGTTGCCCGGTATTATACCTGAAAACTTAAAAGACGATTTTCCGTTGATGAAACCTTTACAATTATGATCATTGCCACAAATATTACCAAGCGATTTGGGAAACTTAAAGCTTTAGATGATGTTTCGGTCAACTGCAGTAAAGGTGAATGCATTGCTTTGATCGGACCAAACGGCAGCGGCAAAACCACATTGATAAAATGCATACTGGGAATGGTTGTGCCCGATAGCGGCTTTATTACATTCAATGGAAAAAATATTGTTCATGACTGGAAATACAGATCCAAAATCGGTTATATGCCGCAGATAGGGCGTTATCCTGATAACATGACCATAGCACAGGTTCTTGATATGATGAAAGATATACGAAAGCATCAGAAAACTGACGAGACTTTGATTGAAGCGCTTGGGTTGAAAGATATATTACATAAACGGATGCGGACCTTATCAGGCGGAACAAGACAAAAAGTGAGCGCATCGCTGGCTTTTTTATTTGATCCTGAGGTGCTGATACTTGATGAACCTACCGCAGGTCTCGACCCTGTTGCCTCTGAAATGCTTAAAGAAAAAATTATCACTGAAAAACAAAAAGGCAGGCTTATACTTATTACGTCTCATATGCTGAGTGAACTGGATGATCTTGTTACCCAGGTCATCTATATGCAGGAAGGCAAATTGCGGTTTCATAAAACAATCGATGCCCTCCGTTCAGATACAGGTGAAGAAAAATTATCTCGTGCCATTGCCAATGTTATGTCACACAAATAATGTATGAAAAAAATTATTAAATATGTGATGGTTGATATCCTGCGAAATAAGATCGTACTTGCATACACCTTATTCTTGTTGGTTATTTCATTTAGTGTCTTTACGCTGGAAGATAATACAGCAAAGGGTTTACTTAGCCTGCTGAATATTATTTTATTTATAGTTCCGCTGATCTCTGTTATTTTTTCAACCATTTACGTTTATAACAGTTCGGAATTTATTGAACTGCTTGTTAGCCAGCCGTTGAAAAGAAGATCAATTTGGTTAAGTTTATTTTCCGGTTTATCTGTTTCACTTGGCCTTGCTTTTTTTGCCGGCGCCGGTATTCCCATTCTTCTTTACCAGCCAACTACAACCGGCTTCATGATGCTTGGTACCGGCTGTTTACTGTCTGTAATATTTGTAGCCATTGCATTACTGGCAGCAGTAGTTACAAGAGATAAGGCAAAGGGCATTGGGGTATCGATCTTATTGTGGTTATATTTTTCATTGCTGTTTGACGGGTTGGTTTTATTCCTGCTTTTCCAATTTGAGGATTACCCACTGGAAAAATTTATGATAGGCATCAGCGCTTTCAACCCGATTGATCTCAGCCGAATACTGATCTTGTTGCAGATGGATATCTCTGCACTCATGGGATATACCGGCGCTGTATTTAAAGATTTTTTTGGAACACAGGCCGGTATGCTGGCGACCATACTTGTCTTATTGTTATGGATCGCTGTTCCAACATGGCTATCGTTAAGAAAATTCAATTTAAAAGACCTTTAAAATAAATTTTGAGTTTATTATGCTATGTTGCAATCAAAAAGAAGCGGTATGAAACGTGATATTGAGAACCGGAGAGATATAGAGACCCTTGTGAATCATTTCTATGATAAAGTAAAAACTGACTCCGTCATCGGTTATATTTTTACTGATATAGCGCGTGTTAACTGGGAAAAGCATTTACCAGTCATGTACAGCTTTTGGGAAAATGCGCTATTTTATACGGGAACTTATGAGGGTAACCTAATGCAGCTTCATAATCATCTTCATAAGGTGGTTAATTTAACCACCAAACATTTTGAGCAATGGACCCGACTCTTTGCTTCTTCAGTAGACGAACTGTTTGAAGGTGATAACGCAAATCTTATCAAACAAAGAGCGATCAGCATTTCAACAACAATGCAAATAAAAATTTTAAGCGATTACTCACCATTAAATAAAATATATTAGGGCCATTACTTTTTTTATTTTGAATGCCCTCCTCTCCCCTGTCGCGTCTCCGTAATACTAAATATTGTTGTCCGAAATGACTCTTCTTCATTAAATACTTTGCATTATCCTGTTCCCGAAAGTTTAATGTAATTAATCAAGTTAAAGTACGACGATGTCAGACTGGGCGTGTCGAAGTCTGTATTCGATGAATCCAAAGCACTCATCGCCAACTTTAGAGTGACAAAAAATACCCGGACAGTGCTTTACAGAAGGCATGTAACGGTTAAATAAGCTATATGCTAAGAAATGCATCGGCAAATTTCTAACTTCACTTTAGTAGCCAATTTCAAACAAATTGATGTTACTTTGGCATTTAAACCCGGACAATGTAGAATGCGGAAAAACATTCGTTAAATAGTATGTTGTGATTGGAATCAACTAATGAGGATACATGATACCAAATCTGACAAAATAAAACTTAGACCACTCTTTCAAAAACTAAATAATATGAACAAATCAATTTTAATCTCCATTTTTATTTTGGCCAATAGTTTGTTTTTGCATGCACAGAATAAAGATACTTTAACCTGTGGTTTCGAAACTCTCTTTACCATTAAGACGGGCATGAGCAAAGCCGAGGTGATGGATTTAGTAAATAACAAATACCAGTCAGATCTTCCTCTTGTAAAAACCCAGGTTGAAAAATTACCTCCGTATAAAGGAAGCAGTGGCGATTCTATTGTTAAAGAGATCCTTAGTTATAAACCAAATTTCAGTCAATGTTTTCATGGCCGTAATACCATGGTTCAACTTGAGTTTGCCGACGATAAATTGTACAAAGCCTATATCAGTACTGAATATCCGAAAACTGCGTACCAGGATATGATGACAAATTATAGTTTTCTCAGGAACGTTATTAAGGGTAAATGGGCTTCCGAAAAAGCAACAAAATTATCAGGCGAAAATATTGTGGGTTTTGGATATGATTATACTAAACCAAAAACTTCAGCAAATAAAACAGAAAAGGTTTCCTTGCAGTATGTAGATTCAAGAGTTAACAATCAGGGCACCCCTTATATTCTGGAAGTTTTGTGGGCCAATCTAACAGATACGAGAATGCAGAATTCTAACTATTAGTACAAAATAATAGTTCTCTTTTGCATCTCTTGAGAAGCAACGGCATTAAAAATTTTTATTGTGTTAATAGTCTCGCTTCAATTGTTGGCTGATGCAAACCTAAAGAATGATATAATTTTACAACCCCATGTTTATAAATACGAAGAACAAAAATTATTTC
>DATBFI010000605.1:0-5232 GCA_036558585.1 Chitinophagaceae bacterium | reverse complement strand
AAAGAAGCGGGCAACGATGTAAGGCAACAGGTTAAGACCGGCTTTCAATTGGCAACTAATCATCCGGTTGATGATAAAAGTTTACGAGCACTGGTAAAGCTGTATAACATGGCGTTTGAGCAGTTCAAAACTGACCCAGATAAAACATGTGAAATGCTTGGTGGAATGAGTGCGCGGACAAATGCTGAAACAGCAGCATTGGCTGTGGTGGCAAATGTAATATTGAATTTGGATGAGGTTGTAACGAAAAACTAGCGGTAAGCAACACGAATAAATGTCGTTACGCAGGTAACATAATCGATGATTGCCTCGTAGAGGCAAAAGGACGGCAGAAATATTTTGTATTGCATTCATTTATGCCCCGATAGGGGCATCACTCTTACCAAAAAATGCCATATTTTGAACAAAAATTTTATGGCAATACATACACCCAGATTCACATTTAATCAGTAATGGCTGTTAAGTTTCGAGCAGCGGTTATTCATGACTCATGGAGAGAAAGATTGCATCAATACATTACAGGAATTGTTCAAAACCATGACCATAAAATGCTAAGTATTAATAGCATGCCTGATCATCTGCATATGTTTTTTGGCTTAAGACCTCACCAATCAATTTCCAATTTGATGATGTTGGTAAAAGGCGAATCATCGGAGTGGATAAACAACCAAAAATTTACTCCTTCAATTTTCAGGTGGCAAGAGGGCTATGGAGCATTTTCGTATGCCCGGTCGCAAATAAAAGCAGTTGCAAAGTATATCGAAAATCAGGAACACCATCATCGCAAAATAACTTTTCTCGAAGAATACAAAGACATGCTTGATAAATTTGAAATTGAATATGATGAACGATATATTTTCAAAGTGCTCGAATGATTTTGCCTGCATATCGGGTTATTGAAAGGGAGTGTTGCCCCTACGGGGCAACTGGTAACTTATGTAATCTTTAACTACTACCGACCTTTGACAATCGGACATAATATAACTATGTTCATGACTGATGAATCACTGTTATAAATTAAACTTGATACGCTACTAGTGTGAAAAGAGTTCGCGACGATTGAAGTTGATACAGAATATTTTGAAACCGGTAGCAGTAAATACAATTAGCTTTTATCGTTTTATTTGCATCTTCAATAGCGCAAAACTCATTCAATGAAATCTAAACTAACCTTCGCATTAATTGCTTTAATAATTTCTCTTCAGGGATTCTCTCAAAATTCAATAGCATATAAAAAGTGGAACCCCGCTTTAGATTCGTTACTGGTTTTGGAGGGACAGGCGTGGCCGAAAGAAGTAAAAAATTATTACGACCGTTTACCTGCAAGAGCAGAGAAAAGTGTCCGTAATGAAGTATGGGATCTTGCTCAAAATAGTGCAGGGCTTAGTCTTCGGTTCAGAACGAATGCAAATGAAATTGTTGTAAAATATGCTGTCAGCGAAAAATTACAATTCCCTCATATGCCGGCCACCGGCGTAAGCGGCGTTGATCTTTATGCCAAAAACAGCGATGGCAAATGGCTTTGGTGTGCGGGCAGATTTTCATTTGGCGATACAATTGTTTACCGGTTTAGAGGCATGCTCTCAAAAGATGAATATGAGAACCCTTTTGAATATACTTTATACCTGCCGCTCTATAATTCAGTGAAATGGCTTGAAGTAAATGTACCGGACAGTAGCTTATTCACTCCACTGCCAGTACGAAAAGAAAAGCCTGTTCTTGTTTATGGAACTTCTATTGCACAAGGCGGTTGTGCAACACGCCCGGGCCTTGCATGGACAAATATCTTGAGCAGAAAGTTAGACAGACCAGTAATCAATCTTGGATTTTCGGGGAATGGGAGACTGGAAAAAGAGCTGATTGATCTGATAAGCGAAGTGGATGCAAAATTATACGTGCTGGATTGTTTGCCTAATCTTACTGCCGGCAATGAATTAAAGAAAAGAATTGTAGAATCAGTACAACTGCTGCAAGCTAAAAAGCCCGGTATCCCAATATTACTGACCGAGCACGATGGTTATACGGATGAAGATATAAACCCGGACAGCAGGAAAGAATACCAAAGTATAAACGCAGTATTAAGACAAGAATTTGATTCGCTGAGTACAACAAATACAAAGAATATTTACCTGTTGACTAAAAATGAGATCGGTCAGGATATCGAGACAATGGTAGACGGAACGCATCCGAACGATATAGGTATGATGCGCTATGCTGACGCTTATGAGAAAAAAATAAGGACGATCATTAACGAACCTGTCGGAGCGGTCAGCACAACAATTCCAGTTACACAGCATCGCGATGGTATTTACGATTGGGAATTGAGACACAATGAAGTACTGGCTTACAATAAAATAAACCATCCAAAACTTATTTTCATTGGCAATTCCATCACCCATTATTGGGCCGGAAAACCGACCGCTCCCATAACACGCGGTACTGATTCATGGGAAAAATTCTTTTCGCCGCGGGACGCAGTAAATCTTGGTTTTGGCTGGGACCGAATTGAAAATGTACTATGGAGAGTGTACCACGGTGAGTTGGATAACATTTCACCCAACCAGGTTGTATTGATGATCGGCACAAATAATCTGCAGTTTAACAGTGATGAAGAAATCATAGTGGGATTGCGGTTTTTAATTAAAGCGGTAGCAACAAAACAGCCCGGTGCGAATATTTTATTAATGGGCATCCTCCCGCGAAGAGATCAGGAAGAAAGAGTTGCCAGGCTCAATACAGAGCTTTCTAAAATAAAGTTTGAGTCAAAAGTAAAATTTGCAGATGCGGGGACGCTTTTTCTAAAGAATGATCATAAGATAGATGAGTCTCTGTTCTCCGACGGGCTGCATCCAAATGAGCAGGGTTATAGAAAGCTTGGCGAGTTTATAAGCAGGTATATTACACATGAACGATGAGCACGGAAAATCTTTTTTCCTGAACGTTCGACAAAACTCCGGTGAGTTCGAAATATAAATTTCACACCTTCTAAAAGGGCTACAGACAATTTTCATTACCTAACACTTCCCATATCTAAGTGAAATTAAAATGTTTTGAAGGTATTTTAAATACCTTTAAGTTTGTTAACGTAAATATTTTTTAAAATTAAAAAGGAAGTGAAAATTTTTTATAATAAATAAAAATTAACTAATGGTTAATCGGCATAAGCTTACAGCTATAATTTTCTTCCTCTTTATGCTTTTAATGAAAAATGGCTATGCAAAGGAAATTAGTTATTATGATACCTCAGTACTTCACAGGAACACCAACGAAAAAACTTTTATTATCAATACCTGCACAAGGGATTTAAATGAATTTAGAAAACTTGTAAGCTATGCGGTCCGATTAAAGCCTTATGGTAAAGTGCAGGTAAATGTCAGTACACTGGCAGATAAAAGCTTTTATGAAATTCCAAAACAAAGAAGCCCATGGCACGAATACGCGTGCAACAACGCCACTCCTTATAAGTTTTTCCTTGATCCAAAGATCGCTCCGTTCATACCTGCTGATTTCGTTGCGAAAAACAAACAACTTCTTTTAGCCAAAGCAAAAATTTTAAAAGAAAACGAAATGGAGGCGGCTTTTTTTGGCTCCGATCCTGATTTTCTTCCCGAAGCCTTTTTCGATGCCTATCCTGAGTTGCTGGGTCCCCGTATTGATCATCCAAGAAGAAGTAACAATAAAGCATTTTCCGTTTGTGTAAGCATGAAAGAAACACAGGATATGTACACCAACATGATGGCTGAGATGTTAACCAGTGCTCCCGAAATAAAAACTTTTTATTTCAAAACGAATGATGCGGGCAGTGGCTTTTGCTGGTCGGATTGGTTATACAGTGGTCCCAATGGTCCCACGCATTGTAAAAACGAAACTGCCGGTGAACGTGTTCAGGAATTTATGAGCTCCCTGCAATCCGGCGCCGCAAAGGCCGGAACAACACTTGATGTCTATCTTGCCGAGCACATGGGCACTTCAAACTTTTCTGATCCGGAAAAAGCAGATATCCAAAACCATTTGCCCAAAAACTGTTACTATTTAAATACTCCGGAACATGAGATGGTTTATATCGGTAGTAATATAAATTCAATTTACCCCGTTTGTTCAGCGCCTGATATACTCTCATTCCTAAACAGTTTAAAACCTATAGACAAACAAAAACAGCAAACTGTTTTTATCAACTTTCGTGTCTATTACGACAGGGCAAATGAAAGTGCGGAGACTGAAAATATAATGCTAACCATTCTTACCAAATACATGGCTGATTCTAAAGTTGATGATGCGAGCTCTTTATTGCGTCTGCTTAGTGAAGAATGGGCTGGGAAAAAAAATGCGGAAAATTTATACAATGCATTTATTGCGTTGCATGAAGCTTTCGAATTTAAAAATTCCTTGCTTGGCAATGTTTATGGCATCAACTGGAACGTTGCCGCAAGAATGATCAACCGTCCGCTGGTAGTTGCGCCTCAAAGATTATCAAAAGAAGAAGAAGCATACTTTCTTCCGCATGTTTTCAATGTTTCTGAAGAAGAGGCGCGAATGGATTATATGGATATCCAGGGAGGGCGTCGCACCACTTCATTAGATACTGTCAAAAAGTATATTGATAAAATTAACAAGGTGTGCTCTGTATTAGAGGCAATAGATGCATCTGCCCCGCAATATACTTTTATTCAAAAGATGGCGAATGGATTGCGAATACATGCAAGTCTTATGCGCAGTTGCGGAAATTTTGCAGCAGCACAAGCGTTAAGAGAAGCGGTCGCATCAAAACTAAACGGCCCGGTTCATCGACCAGATAAGGAACCCACATGGATGGGGGATACCGCTATGCAAGAATTCAATATGATCATGCGTGATGAATTGGATAACACACAGGAATTGATAAATATTTTACAACATGGCGGCATTAGCTCATTGTGCCTTGCAAAAGACGCAGCGCATGAAGATTGTTTTTTGCTTGCTCCTAATATTATTGATCAATTAAAGAGAAAAAGAAAAATAATGCTTGATCACTGGCTCGATATACAGGATTATTTAACAACCCCTTTCAGATAATAAAGTCTCAGTTTGTTATTCCTACTAAGGAGAAATCTATCAGATGCTTCGTACCTCAGCATGACAAAACAAATTGAGATACTATATAAAAACAGATGCAATGAAAATTTTTAAACAGGTTCTTTTTTTTCTCGGCATTGTTTTGTTTGCCATAAATATTTTCGGCTTGTTTAAGTCGTT
>DATBFI010000604.1:0-27092 GCA_036558585.1 Chitinophagaceae bacterium | reverse complement strand
AGAAAGGATTTTTAAGAAATTATTGTTCGGACGAGAGGAATATATTAGGGATAAAATGTTTTTTACAGTATTTGATTGAACTCCAAACGTTCGCCGTCGGGACCGGTTATGTTAAAGTACCTGCAGCCATTTTTCCAGAAGTTCAGAAACACGGGGGCTTCTTCAATCACATTAAAACCTGCATTTTTCAATGCTGTAAAAGCTGAATCAATATCCGGAACATCAAAAGCGATATGATCTATATGTCCGTCTTTGCGATCTTTGATCTGTCCTGATTCCGGTGCAGGAAACTGGTAAATTTCTATAACCATATTGCCCCGCTGCATCATAATACAAATGCCCCTACTTTCCTTATAATCAAAAGATGCTTCCATTACGTTTGAGAACCCAAGCTTTTTATAAAATATTTCTGAGTGTCTTATATCTGTAACTGGTACTCCAACATGCTGAATGCTGCGAAGCGAAAGCTGAACTGACTGTTCCATAGTAAAGAATTTTTTAAAATGAAAATTACAAATAAGAATATTGAAAAAATTTTTGCTCTGGCCTTACAGTTTTTTTTGATCCCCCGAACAAAAAATGCGTTTATAAATAGAAAGAATTATCTTACGACCCGGATAATTGAAAGGTAATACTGTCGATGTGTAATGGATCTTTACATCCTGTATTACCCAATTTATATTATCCGGTACAAGTACATAATCCATGAAGTGATTTGTTTTCCGGGTCACTGTAACACCAATATTGGTTGGCATAAATTTTTAAATGCGAAAGAAATTACATTACTACTCATAGAAAATGTCCAACAGTAATTTTTTAAATTTTTATGATAAAAATAAATCACATGGCAAAATTGATTCGTACACTGGCAATAACCACTTTTACAACAGGCCTTATCATACTAACGGCAAATGCACAGGAAATTACATGGACCACTAAATCCAAAGAAGCAAAGGAGTGGGCAAAGAAAGGGCTTGTACATTATAATAATCTCGAATCCGAACTTGCATACCAGGATTTTATAAGAGCACTCGAAAAAGATCCCGATCTAACAATTGCTCAGTTTATGATGTCGATGTTAACTGTGGGCGATACAAAAAAAATGTATAGAGAAAAGACCAAAATGAATGTGGCAAAAAAATCAGAAGGAGAAAAAATGCTGGTTTCACTGCTCGATGCAAAATCCCGCAAAGAAGGTCATGAGATATGGATCAGGCTGCATGACAAATTTCCTGATGATGCCTTCAGCCATTATTATTACGCCTTATCAATGCCCGATACTACCGCAGTCTTTAATGCCATGACGGAGTACCTGCAAAAATATCCTTCAAGTCCGGAAGCGATCAACAATCTTGCATACATGTACCTGGCTGATAAAAAAGATACAGCTACTGCAAAAAAGTATTTTGAAAAGTATATTGAAGTTTATCCGGATGGATACAATCCTTATGATTCTATGGGTGAATTCTATTATCGTATAGGTGATATGGAAAATTCAAAAAAATATTATACCAAAAGCCTTGAACATTACCCCTTCTGCTATACTTCAAGAATGAAAATGGAAGAGTTCAATGAAAAATGAATACAAAAGCACCTGCAGTAGTGCAAGTGCTTTTTAAAATTTATTACAAAGTAACGTATCTCAGCTTCTTGTTACTAAGCCTTCATCGTTACTGGGCAACACGATATATTCATTTACCGAACGATCAGTCGCAATTGATGTAGGTTCTGTTCCGTTCGTTGCAGGCTCCCCTGTTGTTATAAAGCTGACAAGGTCCATATTTAACCGTTCCCGGTGTGTATAGAACAGGCCATGCGGTGCTCCTTCATATTCTACGAACCGGCTGCCGGGTATTAGTTTAGCGGCCCTTTTGCTGCTTGCTTCTATCGGGACTGTTTTATCTGCGTCACCATGAATAATGAGTGTTGGCACTGTAATGGCTTGCGCATCTTTGCGAAGATCTGTCATAGAAAATGACTTCATACATTCCTGAGTTGCATGCGGAGATGCTATTGACCCAAGCATTCTATAGTATTCAAGCAATGGTGTACTTATGGGATGACTCAGCATATGTACACCGAAAAAATGTTTTCCAAAATCATCAAGGAATCCAATCCTGTCCTTCTTTAACTCGTTCAACATATCATTTACATTTTCTTCCCCAAGTCCCTCCGGATTATCATCACTTTTTAGCATACAGGGAACAATGCTCGATATCAAAACTGCTTTACTTACTCTGTCCCCGTTATAGCGGGTAAAATAGCGGGCAACTTCTCCTCCGCCCATTGAAAAACCAACGAGCGTTACATTATTCAATTCAAGTTCTTCAATAAGTTTTCGGAGGTCATCTGTAAGAGAGTCGTAATCATAGCCACTCCACGGGTGGTCTGATTTTCCAAAACCTCTCCTGTCATATGTAATTATTCGGGAGCCAGCATTTATAAGAGGTTCCAGTTGATATTCCCACATCTCTTTGCTTAAAGGCCATCCGTGGATGAGCACAACAGGGTCACCCTGACCATAGTCCTCGTAAGATAACTTAACGATCTCGCCGGTACCGGCATCTTTTGATTCAATGAATTTCATAGTGATTAGTTTATGTAAATGGAAATAAAATCATGCCACGAGTGAATAGTAACATGAAGCAACTGTTAATTGTTGCCCGAGCCGCACGATGTGTCGGGGCAAGCTATGGCTTCGTACCCTCAATCGCGACGCATCTTTTTCATAAGCGGCATATTCTTCTTTAGTTGTTTTTTGAACCCATCGGTATAGTCACCTAATAAGTCATATATTTCCTGTAATTTTTCTTCGGACGAATTATCAATCAGGAATGAAGCTTTTTGCGTAGTGAGGTTATTTCCATACAAATGCTTTTCCAATTTTCGGTATAGTTCATTATTGAAACGAAACAATTTGAAAATCAAAGGGTGACAACACAACAGGGATAGAGTTTATCTATGGATCTGTTCACCGCACAAGGGACAATATTTGTAATTGCTTTGTACTGAAGCTTTACACGACGGGCATAAAGGTAAAGGTTCAATGATGCTTTGAAATGAGATTGAATTGTAATTGAAAAACTGATGGGGTATTTCATCAATAAACCGAGATTCGTTGCCGAGCTCTGTTATCATGTGCAGCTCCTCTTTTGCACGTGTGATAGCAACATAAAAAAGACGGCGCTCTTCTTCCATCAGCAGGTCGTACTTTATATCCTTGATCGTTCTGAACACAATATCATCGAGCCAGATATCAGGAAAGCCGCCGCTTCCATCGGTTAATCCAAGAATAAAAACAATTCGCGCTTCAAGGCCCTTTGCTGCATGAATGGTTTTGGCTGACGCCTTCAATCCTCGTTGCCGCAGCGCATTGCGATAAGGAACGAACATTTTACTGCGCCTGTATAAAATAAGAATGTCTTCACTGTTCAATCCGCTTTCAAGATATTCACTGATCCTTTCCGTTACATAATCTACACCATCCTCATTTATTGATTTTGCTTTGAAAATAAGTAACTTATTGGGGCTTTGCCTGAGAGCTTTTATCTCTTTCTCAATTTTGAATTTATTGTTCTTTATTACTTCATTACTGGCATTTACAATTGAGTCAGTGCTGCGATAATTTATACTTAACTTGATAATGGCAGGGGATTCAAAATGTTTTTCAAAAATTGATGATATAATCTACTTCCGATCCCCTGAAACCATAAATGCTTTGCCAGTCGTCACCTACACAGAATAATTGGCTTTCTTCTGTTGCCAGCAGTTTTAGCAGCTTTACCTGCAAGCTGTTCACATCCTGAAATTCATCAACAAGGATGTACCTGAATTTATGTTGAAACAGTGTTCTTATCTGTGCATGATTTTCTAAAAGGTTAATCGTTTCGATTAACAGGTCATCAAAATCAAGATATGATCTTTTAATGCAACAATTTTTATACTCTGCTAAAAGAGGCAGGCTCAAATCGTAGAAAATTTTTACTCTGTCGTGGTTGCTTTCTTTCGCTTTGCATAAAATTTTTTCAAATGGAATATTGTCTCCTTTTGCCATTGACGATACCCGCATACACATCTTCAGGAACTCTTCAATCTTATCGTGATAACTTTTAAATTCTTCTTCAAAACTTAGTGAAACGATTTGCGAGATATTGTCCCTGATCTTTCCCATCACTATTCTCTCAAGGGCAAGGTTAAAAAGGTTGCTATTTTGCGTCATGCTTTCATAAGTTTTCACCAATGTATGGCCTGATGCCGCAAACTGCTGCTCTTTTTCATTCATAGGAAAACTTTTATCACTCACATGCTCAATATAAAGGTCTGCCTGTGGTATAAAGAAATCGGGTTTAAATTCAAAATCCTTAAAATAAATTTCAGGCTCATACGCATATTTTATGCTGTGGCGATATAACCAGTCTGCAATATCGCGCTCTGATTTTGAGCGCACCTTTTCACCTCTCAGTGTAGTATACTTTGTTTCGGTTTTATAAACGCTCTGTTTAAGTTTTTCTTCCATAAAAATTCTGTCGACATAAAAATCAAGAATATACCGTTTCAACGTCAGCAAATAAGTTTTGTCTTTACATTTTTCAATCAAAATTTTGTGCAGCAGTTCAAAGGGTCTTTCTGGTGCCCTGCCTTTAAAGTTTTCTGCACTTTCAAAACTATCGTCTTCCAGGATTAGCCTGAATTTATTGTCATAAACAGAGCCACCATAATTTTTCAAAATGTAATAGCACAAAGAATGAAATGTTCGAACTGTCAAATTGTTTACCCACGGTTTACTCCGCACCTGTTTAAATCGTTCAGTATCTTTTTCTTTCTGTGAAATATGCTTTGCATTTATGAATTGTTCATACTTTCCATTAGTCTCGCCCGCAACAATAAGCCGGTCGAGCATTTCATTGGTTGCATTTTTTGTAAAAGTGATTGCCAGGATATTTGATGGTTTGACCTGCTTGTGTTGTATCAGGTATAAAAGTTTTTGAATAAGCGTTTTTGTTTTGCCTGAACCTGCACCAGCCAGTACCAGTACCCGTTTAGTTTCACACAAAATCGCTTCCCGCTGTTGGTCATTGAAATATTCAAGCTCTGGCATTGATACAATATTGTTTAAGCGAAGATAATTTTTTTGAATTTCAGGAATGCTAACTATAATGGTTCCAGTAAAAGCACTCAAATTGTTATAAGTACTTTCGCATGTTATTTTCCTCGCTGCGCTCGGAATGACAAATAAAAAAGTGGAATGACAAAATAAAAATCCGAAATCCCGAAATTCAAATCCAGAAATCAGCAATCGATCAAAACCTCACCCCCGCCTCAACCTTTACAGGCAAATAATTTTCTCTTGGTGGTATCGGGCAATTGTATCCTTCTGTATAAGCACAGTAGGGATGATATGCCAGGTTAAAGTTTATCGTAATTGTGTCAGCGCGTGGAATGGTAAGATCAATATACCTGCCGCCGCCATAAGTCTCTTTGCCACTGGTAGCATCGCGGAAGGGAATAAACAGGTAATTCCTGTACTTGCGCTCTTTTAAAAGATCGATCGATTGATACACGTTCAGTTTATATTCTTTACCCATCAAAGGAAATTGCACCGCACCATACTTCACGTAACTCTTTTTTATCTTTCCTGATGTAGGCATGCCAAAAATTTTTTCATCCGGCGTTCTTACGAATTTTGCCGTTACTACATATTTAAGATTGATTGGAAAAAAATTGACCTGTTTAAACCCTTCTCTTTCCTTTTTGGATAATGGTGAGGTTGCGGGGTCTTCGTATTCTTTATTCAGGTTTTCTTCGAACCGCACAATTTCTTTTACCAGTGCTGCGGAATCATTTTGTGCATAACAGAATTTTAAAACAAAAAAGGAGAGAAAGAAAATAAATAGCTTCTTCATCGTATGATATTTGACAATAGAAATTATTGTACAGCAACATTAGCTATATTTTATGTTACTTTTTCTTTCTAACAAATCTTCTCTGCACTTTTTCATTCTTAAGTAACAAATTTTTTTCTCTGTACTTTTTTCTTGATAAAAAAATCAAGGCGCATTGGATATCCAGCACCGATTCGCCATAAACCTTGATTGAACTTTCGAACTACTTGACTTGCTCACTTTATCAAATTATTTCTTAGAGTGTTCGCGAATCTCCTCCGTCGATTTTAGCCTTTGGGCCTTAATGATTAAATCAGAGACGTTCCCTTTTCTTCTCCCCTTTAGGGGACGGGGGCAAGACGATAGGCTTCTTGCATACTATTTGCACTACTACAATAACAATTAAATAAAAACACTATGGAAAAGACAAAAAAACAAATGTCACAAATGGAAAAAAATAAAAAGGGATTATCCAGATTGTTTGATACATTCTCAACAAAAGTTACCAAACTGTCAGGCAGTCCCGGAGCTTTTATCACTGCCCTTGTTACAATAATCGTATGGGCTATTACCGGCCCTGTTTTTAACTATTCAGACACATGGCAACTGGTGATTAACACAGGAACTACTATCATTACCTTTTTAATGGTATTTCTTATTCAGCAATCGCAGAACAAAGACACACTCGCTTTACAGATAAAGCTGAATGAGCTTATTGCAGCCAATCAAAATGCAAGCAACCGTTTAATAGACAGCGAAGACCTTACCGGCCAGGAACTGGAGATGTTGAAAAATTTCTACATTAAAATGTCAGAAAGAGCAAAAAAGGAACAGGACCTAAGACAAACACATTCTATAGAAGATGCGGTTGATGATGAGAAAGCAAAAGAGCAAAACCAAAAAAACAGGCCACTCAAACCACGTAAAGCAAAGAAGTCTTAGAATTTATTCTTCCACATCATGCTCTCAATTGGTTTATCGGGCTGACCCTTGTATTTAGCGTCTTTTTTCTCGTTATATTTTATTTCTATTACACCATCAACAGGAAAGTATATCAACTGGCCAACGGGCATTCCTTTATAAACTTTTACCGGCTGCTTTACAGAGATTTCCAGTGTCCAGTGACCACAAAAACCAACATCGCCCTTACCGGCAGTAGCATGGATATCAATCCCAAGACGGCCTGTTGAAGATTTCCCTTCAAGAAAAGGAACATGTGCATGTGTTTCTGTGTACTCATGGGTTACGCCAAGATAAAAAATATGCGGGTACAGTACAAAGCCTTCATCGGGAATTTCAAAATATTCTATCTCATTATGTTTTTTTGCATCGAGTATGTGTTCGCGGTAAGTTGCAAGCCACTTGCCCAAATGCACATCGTAACTGTTGCTGCCCAGGCATGCACGTGAATAAGGTTCAATCTTAATGGTTCCTTTTTCTATTTCCTGAAGAATGTGGTTGTCAGAAAGAATCATAACGATTTACGATTTTCGATTCAACGTCGTTTAGTTAAGCAGATGCCTCCCTGTCTGCCGACAGGCAGGCTTCGTCGGCATGACAAAATTCCTCACGCAGGAGGAATCTATACATTTTAAATTTCTATATAAACGGCATTGATTCTGATTTTTCAATTTTGTATTTACTAATTCCAAATTCAATTTTTTTTATTTGGATACCGGCTCCCGCTTTTCATGGCATCGTTCCTTGCGTCGCAAGCACTTCATCTCAAGTTTTTCATGGCGACAATATTTCTGCAAATAAATCGCAAATCCCTGCCCGAATAAAATTATTTTTGAGCGGGTGCAATCTAAAAAACCGTACTATAAAATTGCCTTTGTTTTATCAACATAATATCAACGAAACCACAAAACTGGCTGTCTGGAAAATAGAAGAGGAGGAAAATTTTTTTTTGCAGCATGTACCGTTACAAAGGGAAATCACGCATCCGCATAAACGTTTGCAGCATCTTGCGGCCCGTTATCTGCTGAGGTATTTGTTCCCTGATTTTCCATATAAAGAAATACTGATTGCCGGTACACGCAAGCCTTATCTTCCCAACGACCGGTATCATTTCTCTGTTTCACATTCCGGTAATTATGCGGCCGCACTGGTAAGCAGCGACCATCGTACCGGAATTGACGTTGAAATGGTATCAGGCAAAATACGAAAGGTGATGCACAAGTTTATGCATGAAAACGATTTGCTTTATTTAAACGGCTCTTATTTGTACGACCTGTCACCTTTACATTTATTAACTATCGTATGGAGTGCAAAAGAAGCTGTGTTTAAATGGTATAGTTTAGGAGAAATAGATTTTAAAGAATATATGCAACTTAATGGTGTAATTATTTTTCATAATGATCAACTGCAATTACCATTCGTTTTTAAGAAAGATGCATTAATTCCATTAATGATCTGTTCAAAAATTTTTGATGAACTGGTTTTAAGCTGGGTAATAACAAAAGGATAGCCTCACCCCAACCCCCTCCCGAAATGTTGCATAGGCGTCAAGCTAATTTTTATCCAACGTCGTTCTAATGCAAAGTTTCTATAGCTCAAGCCGCATGGCTTCGTTGTCTCATCGGCGCTGCTTTCACTTCTTTGCCCCGATATGGCTTCGCCATCGTGGCAATTCCTCCTTCGGAGGAACCGAACCGAAAGAGGCGCCTTATGAGACAACTGGTAACAGTGTGGAAGCTAAGAGTTGATTACTTTAAAAAACAAGCAGAGCATATATTTTAAAGCAATTTCCAGTTTTCTTAACTTGACGCGCATGCGAATGTCGGGACAGGTTCTCCAAAGGAGCGGCTCGAATCCGATACATGAAAGGCTTAACTGATATTTGAAAGTTTTAGTCCGATAATAACTTTAGAAAATATGAAACACGATAAAGCTCATAATATAGGCGAGAGTGGTCATATAAGCAAGTTGTATGGCAGGCCACTTCCAGCCTCTTGTTTCTCTTTTTACAATAGCAAGCGTACTCATGCACTGCATCGCGAGCAAATAAAAAACCATTAATGACAGCGCCGTGGGCAGTGTATATACTTTGGAACCATCCTCACGCACGGCTTTTTGCATTTTTTGTTTAAGCGTACTGTTGTCATTTTCTTCCACACTGTATAAAGTCGCCATTGTACCAACAAACACTTCACGTGCAGCAAATGAAGTAATAAGCGCTATACCAATTTTCCAGTCATAACCCAATGGTCTGATAACTGGTTCTATAGCCTGGCCTAAAATACCTGCATAAGAGTTCTGCAGTTTCTCCGAGTTATATTGTTTTGTAAGAACCGATTTTTGTTTTTGTGTCGTTGCCTCCTGTTGGAGTGCTGCATATTTTTTTTCAACCACGCTGGTTCTTGATGCAGGTCCATAACTACTCAAAAACCAAAGGAGCAGGCTTATCAGAATAATTACACGTCCTGCATCTGTAACAAATATTTTTGCCTTTTCTATCATGGTTATCCCTATATTCTTCCAGCGGGGTGAGCGATATACAGGCAACTCCAGGATAAAAAAACTTTTTTCCTTTAACTTGACTATCCACTTTAATATCGAGCTTACTATTAATGCCATTACCACTCCTAACAAATACAATCCCATCATCACAATGCCCTGCAGGCTGAGAAAACCCCCATAATATTTATCTGGGACCACCAGCGCGATAAGAATAGTAAATACGGGCAGGCGGGCACTGCAACTCATTAATGGCGTAACCATTATAGTGAGCAATCTTTCCTTTTTGTTTTCGATACTGCGGGCACTCATGATGGCAGGTACTGCGCATGCAAACCCACTGATCATCGGCATTACACTTTTTCCATTCAGTCCAGCTTTACGCATTAATTTATCGCTTAAAAAACTGATGCGTGCCATATAACCGGTATCTTCTAAAATAGTAATAAGACCAAACAGTATCATGATCTGCGGGACAAAAACAAGAATTCCATTTAACCCGGCAATAAGACCGTTTACCAATAGATCACTCCACCATACCTGCGGCAAAACTGCATTAAGCCACGCGGTAAGTTGTGAGAAACTCCAGTCAATCGCGTTCATCGGGTATTGAGCCAGCCAAAAAATACTCTGGAACAAAATGAACAATACAACGATCAATATCACATACCCCCAAAAACGATGAAGAAAGATATTATCCAAATGTTCTGTAAAGAGTTTGCGTTGCAGGGGATCAGGCTCAACCACATTTTGATGCATCAACTGCTTAATGCGGTTATAGCGTTGCATGATCTCCTCTGCCTGTGTTTTGGTAGGGTTGAATTTATTATCTATCTCGATTTGCTCAATCGTCTCCTGCATATTATCGGGCAAAGGAAAATTCTCATGATTGATAAGATAATGAATAGCCGCATAATCGCTTAATTTAGGATACCATTCTTTTACTCCATTTATTGCATCGACAGCTAAATTTTTGTTTGGAATAAAGTCCCATTGAGGCGCAACAAAATGATGCCGCACGGTTTGTGCAAGCACCTTTTTCAACTGGCCAATTCCTTTATTTCTTCTTGGATTTACCGGTACAATAGGAACGCCCAATTCTCTTTCCAGTCCTGCAACATCAATTTCAATTCCCTTTTTCCGGGCGATATCCATCATCGTTAATGCCACAACTATCGGGTATTTCAGATCAATGATCTGGCTGGAGAAAAGCAGGTTACGTTTAAGATTACTTGCATCGGAGACAAGTAATATCAGGTCAGGTTTTAATTCTTCATCGGTACCCATTAAAACTTTGTATGCAACCCATTCATCAGTACGGCGCGGATAAAGGCTGTATGTACCGGGCAGGTCAATAATGGTAGAAGAAGTGTTATGGTCAAGCTGGCAAAAACCTGTTTTTTTATCAACTGTTACACCGGGAAAATTTCCCACTTTCTGGTTTAGTCCTGTAAGGGAATTAAATACCGATGTTTTTCCGCTGTTTGGGTTTCCTACTAATGCTATATGAAATGATGAGCCTGCCAAAAATCTTTTTTAGCCAGCAAAAGTAACCGCTGCAAATAGCATTACATTACGAGATTGGGAGTTTTAACCCCCATCCCCTAAAGGGGGAGAGAGAAACCCTTGCTTGAGAGAGAGAAAGGGAATGTATTTGATTTTAATCATCAGGGGGCAAAAGTTGAAACCGACGGAGGAGATTCGCGAACACTCTAAGAAAATAATTTGATAAAGTGAGCAAGTCACAGTAGTACAACAGATCCATCAAGGTAAAAGAAAGAAAGAGCATTTTTCAAGAAAAAAGTACAGAAAAAAAATTTGGTACTTAAGAACCAAAAGAACATAAAAAAATAAACACTCATCATAATCCTGCTGCACAAAAAATATTGAATCATTATCTTCCGCCTTTAATTATTTCGTCATGCAAAAAATACTAATCACTCTTGTCTCATGCTGCTTATTATTTGCGTGTAAATCAAATAAGAGCAATGCAAGCATGGAAGACAATAAAGAACTGGCTGCATTATTTGATAAATATTACGATGAGCGCATGCAGCTTTTTCCGCTGGAGGCAACAACAAATGGTGACAACCGCTATAATGACCAGATGCCTGCAGATTTTACAGAGAGTTATCGTGCAAGACTAAAAGATTTTTATACCAGATACCTGAATGATGTAAACGGATTTGAAAGAGATCAGCTGAATGATAATGATAAGATAAGTTACGATATTCTTAAGTATGAAATGCAAATGAGTTTGGAAGGTTTATCCTTTCATTCTTTGTTAAGTTCTACGGTGGCCGACAATGAGTTTATTCCTTTTAATCAATTTTGGGGATTACCATTAACGCTTGGACAAATGGGTAGCGGGACAGGGGTTCAGCCGTTCAAAACAGTGAAAGATTATGAGAACTGGATCAAGCGAGCCACTGCCTTTAGCGCATGGGCTGACAGCGCAATAATCTATTTCCGCAAAGGCATTGCAGCAAATTATGTGTTGCCAAAAACACTTGTGGTAAAGATGGTTCCTCAAATGGAAGCAATGGAAGTGAATGATGCAACAAAAAGTATTTTTTATGGACCGGTCAGCATTATGCCAAAAGATTTTAGCGACGATGATAAAAAGCGTTTAACAGACGCTTATACGAAACTTATTAATGAACAAATTATACCGGCATATAAAAAGCTTGGCAATTTTCTAAAAAATGAATATTTGCCAAAAGCAAGAACGTCAACAGGCATAGATAGTTTACCTGAAGGTGACAAATACTACGATTATCTGGCCCGTTACTGGACAACAACAAACAAAACTCCCGATGAAATTTATAATACCGGGCTTGCAGAAGTAAAACGTATTCGCGGCATTATGGATAGCGTGAAAAACGCAGTTGGCTTCAAAGGCGATCTGAACTCGTTTTTTGAATACATGAGGCATGATAAAAAGTTTATGCCTTACAAAACTTCTGAAGAAGTGTTAAATGCTTTTCGTGCCATTCAGCAAAAAGAAGAACCGTATTTAAAAAATATGTTTGGCCGTACGCCAAAAACTAAATTTGAGATACGCCAGACAGAAGCATTTCGTGCGGCCAGTGCCAGTGCTGAATACAACCAGGGCGCGCCGGACGGAAGCCGGCCCGGAATTTTTTATGTACCTATTCTTGACGCAACAAAATTTAATACAACAAGCGGTATGGAGAGTTTGTTTTTGCATGAAGCTATTCCCGGGCATCATTATCAAACAAGCCTGCAAATGGAAAATACGGACCTGCCAAAGTTTCGCAGGTTCTTATGGTATGGCGCGTATGGCGAAGGCTGGGCACTCTACTGCGAAAGTCTTGGTAAAGAACTCGGGTTGTACAAAGATCCTTATCAATATATGGGTGCTCTCGGGGATGAAATTCACCGGGCTATCCGTTTGGTAGTCGATGTAGGTATGCATGTAAAAGGAATGACAAGAGAGGAAGCTATTAAATACATGATGGATAACGAAGCTATCAGTGAACAGGGCGCAACAGCTGAGATAGAACGTTACATGGCGATCCCCGGGCAAGCCTTGAGTTATAAGATCGGTGCATTAAAAATTCGTGAGCTGAGAAATAAATATCAGCAGGAGTTGGGTAATAAGTTCAAACTCTCAGCATTTCATGATGAATTTTTAAAAGATGGGTGTATGCCTCTTGATATTGTTGAAAAGAAAATGGATGCCTGGGCAGCGAAGCAAAAATAAAGCCCCATCCCTCCAAGAAATCCTTCGGGCCTAAAAGAAGGAGCAAGAAAGGAAATATCTGCCCCGATAGCAATCACGCATGACAAAAGTGTGTATCTTAAAGGATATCGTGGACTCCCACTATAAACTGATCAGACCAACTCCGTAGGGGCGAGATGTTCCAGCGCTCAAGCGTTAGTGAATCAAGAATTTTATATATTAACTACAGGCCGTAATAAAACCTTCAACATGCTTATCAACATCAGGTCGTTTTTATTTATCACACTGCTTTGCATTTTCTCAAATAATTTATTTGCGCAGAAGTATAAAAGAATTCATAACAAAGCCATTGTGGTTGATACGCACAATGATATTCTTTCCACTGCCATTGAAAAAGGCTACAGCTTTGACCAGGATCTCACAGGCAAAACACACAGTGATCTTCAGCGCATGAAGAAAGGCGGGATCGACGTACAAATTTTTTCAGTTTGGTGCGATGGCACAAAACAAGATCCGTTTGCGTGGGCTAATGCTGAAATTGATACATTGTATGCATGGACAAACCGCAACCCGTCAAAAATGGCGATCGTAAAGACATCCGGCGAATTAACGGACGCTGTAAAAGAACATAAACTTGCATCTATGATAGGTGTTGAGGGAGGGCACATGATAGAAAATGACCTGTCAAAACTGGATAGTTTATTTACACGCGGCGTTCGTTATATGACACTTACATGGAATAATTCAACGCCATGGGCAACTTCTGCAATGGAAGAAACACATGACTCGTTACTGCATCAGCCAAAAGGTTTGAATGACTTTGGTAAACAGGTCGTAAAACGAATGAATGAATTAGGTATGCTCATTGACCTCTCGCATGTGGGCGAACAGACATTTTGGGATGCAATAAATACCACTTCAAAACCTGTTATTGTTTCGCATAGTTGTGCATATAGTTTATGTCCTGTGTTTCGCAATTTAAAAGATGACCAGATAAAAGCGATCGGAAAAAATGGCGGTGTGATACATTTGAATTTCTACTCTGGTTTTCTTGACAGCAATTTTGAAAAGAGAAATAATGCATTTCTTGAAGAACATAAAGCAGAAAGAGATTCATTGATAAAATCTGGTAAACCGGAATTTTTTGCAGACGATTATATCAACAGCAAATACAGAAATGAATCAAACGCTATGCGTGCCCCCTTTTCATTGTTGTTTGATCACCTTGATTATATTATAAAACTTATCGGGGTAGATCATGTGGGGCTCGGTTCTGATTTTGATGGTATCACCTCACCAGTACAGCAACTAAACGATGTAACTGATTTTCCGCTTATCACAAAGGAATTACTTAAGCGTGGTTACAGTAAAGCAGATATCAAAAAAATTCTCGGTGGTAATTTTATCCGAGTGCTAAAGGCAAATGAAATTAATTAGAATAAAAAATTACGGTTATTCGTACATCCCTTTCTGCATATTATTTACCCTTTAGGAATGCATATTTTGATGACTGTTAATTTTACATTTCATCTTACTACATTGCTTTCTTCAAATTATGTGCACTTGCTTCCATGATCGTGCTTTCGGCTTATATTTGCAGCCCATTTTAAAGAAATAAAAGGTAAAATCTTTAATTACAGTCTATGTTTAATAACCTTACAGAACGTTTGGAAAGTGCGTTCAAGAATATAAAGGGTGAAGCGCGTATAACCGATTTGAACATTGCCAACACTGTGAAAGATATTCGCCGTGCATTGATTGATGCCGATGTAAATTATAAAATAGCCAAAGAGTTTACAGATAGGATAAAAGACAGGGCACTCGGCAGCAAAGTGCTTAATGCAATTAGTCCCGGCCAGTTAATGGTAAAAATTGTGCAGGATGAACTAACTGAATTAATGGGTGGTGAGGAGGCGGAGTTAAACATTACGGGCAATCCTGCGATAATATTAATTGCAGGTTTACAGGGTAGCGGTAAAACTACTTTCAGTGCCAAGCTTGCGAATTTTCTAAAAACACAAAAAGGGAAATCGCCGTTGCTGGTCGCAGCAGATATTTATCGTCCTGCTGCTATTGACCAGTTAATCGTGTTGGGTGAACAGACTAAAGTGGATGTTTACAGTGAAAGAGAAACCAAAGATGCAGTAACCATTGTTCAAAATGCAATTAAGGAAGCACGCGGTAAAAATAAAAATGTTGTCATCATTGATACTGCCGGCCGCCTGGCTATCGATGAAGCAATGATGACCGAAGTGGCAAATATCAAGAATGCTGTAAATCCTGATGAAATACTTTTTGTGGTTGACAGCATGACTGGCCAGGATGCCGTAAATACTGCAAAGGCTTTTAATGATCGCCTGGATTTTAGCGGCGCAGTACTCACAAAATTAGATGGTGATACCCGCGGTGGTGCGGCGCTATCTATTAAATATACAGTTCATAAACCAATTAAGTTTGTAAGCAGCGGAGAAAAATTAGATACGCTGGATGTGTTCTACCCGGACCGTATGGCGCAGCGCATATTGGGTATGGGTGACATCACTACATTAGTTGAAAAAGCACAGGCACAATTTGATGAGGAACAGGCAAAAAAATTAGAAAAAAAGATTCGCCGCAACCAGTTTGATTTCCAGGATTTTTTAGAACAGCTGCAACAGATAAAAAATATGGGAAGCCTGAAGGATATTATGGGTATGATTCCGGGTATGGGTAAAGCAATAAAAGACATCGATATAAGTGATGATTCCTTCAAAGGGGTGGAAGCTATCATTAACTCAATGACTCCTTTTGAAAGAGCTAACCCCGATAGTATTAATCAAAGTCGCCGATCACGCATTGCAAAAGGCTCAGGTAAGGATATAGCTGAAGTGAACGCATTTATGAAGCAATTTGATCAAATGCGCCAGATGATGAAGATGATGAATAAAATGCCACTGGGAAGAATGCCGGGAATGCCGGGTATGAGGAGATGAATAAGCAAGGAATCTCAGGTTTTCAAAAAAATTTATACATGAAGATTTGTGTGTTTTTGTTCTTTGGCATTGTTCTTATTTCCTGTTCGAAAGATGAAAGAATACCCGGCACTCCTCCAACTGAATCACCAGGATTAATGCCATTAAAAACCGGTAACAACTGGGTCTTCGAAAAAAAAGATTTTGACAGTACAGGCAACCTGAAAAGTACAACCAATGACACACTTTTTATTATTTCAAGTATTTCCATTAACGATACAGTTTATTACCAACAATATCAAACCTTAATTACCAATCAACATGCAGCCAGCTTTTTTGTGAATATTGACAGCAACACAATTGGAAAAATTGATAGCGCAACAAAATATATCTTCTTTAAAAGAGTCAATACAAATAATATCCTGATTAATTCCTGGCCTGATACTTCAAGCGACCGTTGTCGCGGGCACAATGATCTTTTTGGTTTTGCCGGTATCAATACTGTTAACGGTTATACCGGTTGTCTAAAAAATGAGATACGGGTAACTGATTGCACCGGTCTCACTTTTGAAAAATGGGTTTATTATTTAAAATCCGGATTGGGCCTTGTAAGAATAGAGCATTATATTTTAGAAGGGGATGGCCTCTTCTATCTTCAGTTTTCAGAAGATTTAAAATCCTATTCAATATAAAAGAGGGATTGGCCTATCTAACATTTGATCTTATAAAGCTGATAATTTTATTATAAGTATCATTTAGTTTATCTCCGGTCCAGCCATGTCCCTCTCCCTGGTAAATATTATATTCATGCAATACTCCTGCAGCAGTTAACCTGTTATTTAGACTATCGCTTTCACTAATGGGAACAAGAGGGTCTGCTGTACCGTGAAATATCTGCGTTGACGGGCTATTACTGGTAACAAAAAGCAGTGGACTTGCCTGATAGTAATTATCAGGATTTGTTGCAGGTGTGCCACTCATAAAAATTTCGATATAACTTCTCAATACTACGTCAGTTATGCTGTTATATAATGCTTTCATATCAGTAGGTCCAAATAGATCAATTACAGCTTTTATGCGATTATCGGCATTATGCCGGTAGCCTTCAAGTAAAGCAAGATGTGCACCTGCACTGGCACCAGCCACAACTATTTTATTGGGGTTAACATGATACTCACCGGATTTGGATACTATAAAATCAAACGCACTGTTTACATCATCTATTTGTGCCGGCCATACATTAACCCAGGTAGTATTGTTTGTTTGGGTAAGTAGCCTGTAATTGATATTGAATAAGGCAAAATCACTCAGTTGCGATTGAAGTACTTCAACCGCATCATCGAAATCACTTTTGTCACCTTCAATCCAAGCACCGCCATGTATCATGATGATTATTTTGGTTGAGGTGTCGGTTCTGCCTTCAGGCAAATACACGTCCATTTTTTGTAATTGCTCCGGACCATAAGCAACATCAAAAAACTCCTGTTTGGGAAGTACAGGGTTATTATCATTGGTCTCTTTTTTACAACCGGCAAAAGAGATAAGAATAAATACTAAAATCCAGATCGATTGCTGAATGTTTTTCATGATGCAATTTAAACCGGGGAAAACGATTGGAGTAATAATATGCCCACCATCTTGTGGCACATTTATATCGGCACTTTTCAATTCACTTCCGATAAGAAAATACGTTCCCTGTTATCAATTCTTTAAATGTGGTTGTTTTTAGAATTTTATTCGATTTTGGCATATTTTTACAGTAAAATAGTCTGAATGAATATTGTATTGGATAACACTGATCTTCAAATTCTTGAATTAATGCAGGCAAATGCACGTATTTCAAATGCCGATCTGGCAAGAGAATTAAACATGGCTCCCTCGGCAGTATTAGAAAGAGTAAAGAAACTGGAGCAAAAAAAAGTTATCACGCAATACACGGCTTGCATTAATCCATCTGTATTACAGCAGAAACTGCTCGCATTTATTTTTATTAAAGCATCAGAGGGATTAGGATCGGATACTGCCGGAAAGGCCCTTGCTAAAATTCCTGAAGTGCAGGAAGTACACCATATTGCAGGTGAAGATTGTTACCTGGTGAAAGTACGTACTACAGATTCTGCTGCACTCGTAGAGCTTATGCGAAATTCATTTAGCAAAATTCCAAACATTGTGTCTACCAAAACGACCATTGTTTTGGAAACCGTAAAAGAACAACAACAACTGGTAATTCCTAAAAATTAAAACCTATGCTTAGCACCGTTAAAAAAAATGTTTCACCATTGATGGTAATAGCTGCCTTTGCTACGGTATACATTGTATGGGGCTCAACCTATTTCTTCATCCAAAAAGCCATCCGGGAAATTCCTCCTTTTTTGATGGGCACCCTTCGATTTACTATTGCGGGCCTGTTATTAATGATATGGCCTATAGTAAAAGGCGAACGCATCTGGACATGGACATCGATTAAACGTGCTGCATTAACCGGGCTGTTAATGCCTTTTATTGGTAATGGAGCGGTAATATGGGCAGAACAATCTCTTCCGAGTTCTCTCGTGGCTGTGCTGGTATCTGCTGCGCCGATGTGGTTTGTGTTGCTGGACAAACCGAAGTGGAAAGAAAATTTTAAAAGCAGGGGAACCATTCTTGGCTTGATAGTAGGTTTTGCCGGTGTTATTTTATTATTCAGTGAGAGAATTCTAGCGGGCTTGTCCTCAGCGGGAAGTAGTTTACAGCTTACAGGATTAATTATACTTATTATAGGCTCGATGAGCTGGGCCGCAGGTTCGTTGTATTCTAAATATAAGGAAAATGGTTCATCCTCTGTAAATACCGCATGGCAAATGATTTCCGGTGGTTTTGCTTTTTTTCTGGCAAGTTTATTAAATAATGAATGGAGCGGTTTTAGATGGCAATCGGTTTCCATCCAGTCATGGGTATCATTATTATACCTGATACTCTTGGGTTCTATTGCAGCTTATAGTGCGTACGTATGGTTATTACAGGTAAGACCCGCAACACAGGTAAGCACCTATGCTTACGTAAATCCGGTGGTAGCCATTTTGCTTGGAGCATTTGTAGCAAACGAAAAAATAACCTTATTGCAGGTTGGGGGCCTCGCTATAATACTTACAAGTGTATTATTGATCAATCTCGCCAAACATCGCAGAGAAAAGCAGTCAGCTGGTGATACAAAATCATATGAGAGAAAAAAACCCGGAATGACACTCGCAAAAAAACAACCTGTATGTAACGCGTAAGAGTTATTTTGCGTACTTGCGTCAGATCTTAACGACAATAGTTGCGGCTATAATCAAAACCAAACTCCCTACTTTTGTTGTCACAAATAATGCTTATGCAAAATGTGATTCGCAATGATTGGACCATAGAAGAGATTGACCAGATTTACAATACTCCTTTACTCGAATTAATTTACAAAGCCGCAACAGTTCACAGACAATATAATGATACCGCTGAAGTGCAGGTATGCACATTATTAAGTATCAAAACAGGTGGATGCCCTGAAGACTGCGCCTATTGCCCGCAGGCTGCACGATACAACACAGGTGTGAATGTACAGGCATTGATGAAAAAAGATGAAGTATTAGAATATGCACAAAAAGCAAAGGATGCAGGCAGCACAAGGTTTTGCATGGGAGCTGCCTGGCGTGAAGTAAGAGACAACAGAGATTTTGATCGTGTGCTGGAAATGGTAGAAGGTATAAACAAAATGGGGATGGAAGTTTGTTGTACTCTGGGGATGCTTACAGAATCGCAGGCGGAAAAATTAGCAGAAGCAGGTTTATATGCTTATAATCATAACCTTGATACATCACGGGAATATTATGATGAAATAATTACTACGCGTACTTACAATGATCGTTTACAAACGCTGAATCATGTGCGCAAGGCAGGCGTAACGGTTTGCTGTGGTGGCATTATCGGCCTCGGTGAAAAGCATGAAGACCGCATTAAAATGTTGTATACGCTGGCCACTATGCCACAGCATCCGGAAAGCGTTCCTATCAATGCATTGGTAAGAATAATGGGCACACCACTTCAGGATAATCCCAAAGTTGATATATGGGACATGGTGCGCATGATAGCTACTGCACGCATTCTTATGCCCCGCTCAATGGTTCGTTTGAGTGCAGGCCGCAATGAGATGAATATTGCTGAACAGGCCCTCTGTTTCATGGCAGGCGCCAATTCTATTTTTGCAGGAGATAAACTATTAACTACTCCAAATCCTTCATTTGATGAAGACAATGCCATGTTTACCTTACTGGGATTAAAACCGAGGGAAGCTTTTAAAAGAGAAAAAGAATTAGCAGAGGAAATTGTATAGTTTTCTTACCTGATTGAGATTAAATAAGGTCCACTAATAATTTAAAAGCTTTCGTATATACTGCGCCAGTCTTGATTTTGCCAAAAAATTTTTTTCGAGTTCAAGATTAAAGGGAACAGGTGTATTAAGCGATGCACAACGCATTACAGGCGCATCAAGCATCTCAAAACAATGTTCGGTTATCCAGGCGCTTATTTCGCCACCAATACCACCGGTTAAAGTATCTTCATGCAGCAATAAAACTTTTCCTGTTTTTGCTACTGAGGCCTGAATAGCGTCATAATCTAATGGAAGTAAAGTACGCAGGTCGAGTATATCAATTGATACACCCGTGTGCTGTTTCGCATATTCTGTTGCCCAATGCACGCCGCTTCCATAAGTAATGATGCTTATATCATTTCCCTCCCGGACAAGACGTGCCTTACCAATTGCAATTTCATAATATTCATCAGGCACCTGGTCACTTATACTGCGGTACAGGGCTTTGTGCTCAAAATACATAACAGGATTAGGATCATTAACGGCAGCGATAAGTAATCCCTTTGCATCAACAGAAGTTGATGGGTATACCACTTTTAATCCTGGTGTATGCACAAACCACGCTTCATTGCTTTGTGAATGAAAGGGACCGGCACCTACACCTGCTCCTGTTGGCATACGGATAACTACATCCGCATTCTGACCCCAGCGATAATATATTTTCGCAAGATTATTTATGATCTGGTTAAAGCCTGCCGTTACAAAATCAGCAAATTGCATTTCAACCACACTTTTAAAACCTTCAAGACCTAATCCCAATGCGGTGCCTAGAATAGCACTTTCGCATAGCGGCGTATTGCGCACTCTTGATTTACCAAACTCCTGCACAAAACCTTCTGTTATTTTAAATGCACCTCCATATTCTGCAATATCCTGACCCATAAGAATCAAATTTTCATGCTGCTTCATGGATTGATATAGGCCTTCTTTAATGGCATCAATGAAACGTTTTTCTGAGGTTTCCAGTTTCCGGTTAACGGTTTCAGGTTGCGGGTTGTCAGCCTGAATTTGATTGCTGCTGGCAGGTTGTGAATTATCGATTAGGCTGATTTCTAATTTCTGATTTTGCTGCGGCACGCGTGGGATTTCGGATTTTTTAGCATATATATCATGTAGTTCCTCTTCACTATCAGGGATCAGGGGTGCGGCACTAAAAGCAATTTGTAATTCTGATTCTATATGTTTCTTTATTTCTTCTTTTATATCATTCATACCGGCCTCGTCAAGTACGTGCTCATTGCATAAATACTTTTCAAAATTTATGATTGGATCTTTTTGTGCCCATTCTTCAAACAATTCTTTGGGAACATATTTGGTGCCGCTTGCTTCTTCATGACCACGCATGCGAAATGTGGTGCATTCTATCAGATATGGCTTTTGTTCTCTTATACAATATTCACGAACACCTTTTATTGTATCGATTACTGTAAGTATATTATTTCCATCAATACACACGCCGCCCATTCCAAAACCTTTCGCCTTGTCAACAAGATTTTTACAACGGTATTGTTCCCATACCGGGGTGCTTAAGCCATATCCGTTGTTTTCAATGATAAATATTACAGGCAGATCCCAAACACTGGCCACATTTAATGCTTCATGGAAATCGCCTTCACTGGTGCCGCCCTCACCTGTAAATACAAGAGAGATTTTGTTTTCTTTTTTTAATTTATAGGCGAGTGCTACTCCATCGGCTATGGCTAACTGGGGACCCAGGTGAGATATCATACCACAGACGTAATAATCCTTTGTACCAAAATGAAAGCTTCTTTCTCTTCCTTTGCTGTAGCCATCTTTATTTCCCTGCCATTGCATGAATAACTTATGAAGCGGCATATTTCGCGTAGTAAATACGCCGAGATTTCGGTGTAAAGGCATTATCCACTCATCAGCCTGCAGTGCATAAGCACATCCGGCAGCAATTGCTTCCTGGCCAATACCGCTAAACCATTTGCTGATTTTACCCTGCCGCAACAGCACAAGCATTTTCTCTTCGATTATACGTGGCATCAATATCTTTTTGTATATGGATATTAATTCTTCATTGGTAAGATGCTTTCTGTCAAAATGCATGGAGCTAATTCATTTTTTTTTGAATGTTGCGAAGATATTGAAATGTATAAACAGAAGTAATCGTGCTCTTCTATCTTCAATACCATACCTGTTTAAGAAGAAAAAAATTTGAATCACTATCTAATATGTATTATTCGTTGACAGAATTCTTTTACACTTATTTTAAAAATGTAGAATCCTTTACACAGAAAACTTTGTTGAATGAAACATTTTTAATGCAAAACAAAAAGGCATAAGAATAGTTACATGAAAAGTATTGAGCTAATTAATAAAGGTGTAAAAAAGAATTAATTTATTCATAAAGTAACATCTCTGTAAGAAAGTTTTGCAGTAGTCGTTATGAATGTTTATAAATTTGTTTAACAGATTTTGGAATAATTAAAGTGAGATTGCTTCGCCAAAAGCATTAACAGTTTATGCGTAAAATAATTTTCCTTGTTAACCCTATTTCCGGTACTTCAAGAAAAGATGCCGTACTCAAATATATCGAAAGAACCTTTAAAAGGGAGAGAATTGATTTTGAAATTATTCCCACTGATCCTTCCGGCAATTATGATTTCCTGAAATATAAAATACAGGATGAAAATATTACAGATGTAATCGTTATCGGTGGTGATGGTTCTGTTAACCAGGTTGTCCAGGCATTACATGCAGAGCCCGTAAAGTTTGGTGTTATACCGCTGGGAAGTGGCAACGGTTTTGCTCTTGCCGCCAACATTCCAAGAAATATAAAAAAGGCCATTGATATTATAATTCATGGCCACGCAGCAGCAGTAGATGCATTTGCGGTTAATAATCATTTTTCATGTATGCTTAGCGGCCTTGGTTTTGATGCAAAAGTTGCTCATGAATTTGCAAATAAAGCAGCAAGAGGTTTACTTACCTATACCCAGCAAAGTATCATTCATTTTTTCAAAGCGCAGCCATACCAGTTTGAAATAGTAATGGACAACTTTTCATTCTTCACGGATGCATTTTTTATTAGCGTTGCCAATGGTAACCAGTTTGGCAACAATGTAACTATTGCACCCAAAGCAATTTTAAATGATGGCCTGCTTGATGTAGTTGTCGTACAAAAAATGAACAAGGCCAAACTGCCCTTTGCTATATTAAAACAATTGCGGGGTAATAATAGATTGCAGCAACTGGTAGAGGATATTTCAAAAAAGAATGTGCTTTATTTTCAAACTCGTTCCCTTACCATAAAAAATCTGAAATATGCCCCGCTGCATATTGATGGCGAACCTATGGACACCCCGAAAGAAGTAAAGTTTGAAATTATACGAAACTGTTTTAGGCTTTTGCAGCCGGAATATAGTGAGAATTAAAATTAGCTTGCAATTAACAATCTGCAGTTTGTTAGGTCAGTTGTTAGTTCTCAACCTTTAGTTTTCTATTTTTACAATTAGTAACCCTGCAACATGTGGTGACTTGGAACCTGCAACTATAAAATCATTTTATATCAAAATCAATCACTACTTTTTCCGTTTTTGGATGTGATTGACAAGTCAGAATAAAACCTTGTTCAATCTCTTCCGCCTCAAGTCCATAATGAACATCCATTTCAACTTCACCTTCCAATAGTTTTGCTTTGCATGTGCAGCACATACCACCCTTGCAACTATAGGGAAGATCCGCTCCTTGTTTCAATGCTGCATCCAAAATAGCATCACCGTCATAATCGGCTTCAAACCCAAACATAATTCCATCCAGCCTGGCAGTTACCTGGCTTTTTGCTTTTTCTCCCTGCTCCTGTTTTTTAGTTTTAGTTTTTATTTTTTGATTAATGCCGGGAGTGGTAAATAATTCAAAATGGATTTTCTTTTCTTCAACGCCTTGCTTTTGTAAAAAATCTTTTACTGCAAAGATCATTTCTTCGGGCCCGCAAATAAAAAATTCATCGGCATTAATATCTGCTACTTTTTGAAAGAGCAAAGTACATTTGGTTGCGTCTATTCTCCCATGGTTGATAGCCGCATCAGTCATTTCACGGCTAAGCACATGAATAAGACTAAACCGGTCAATATATTTATTTTTCAGCGCCTCGAGTTGCTCACGAAAAATGATAGAAGTTCTGTTGCGGTTGCCATATATGAGTGTAAAGCTGCTGTTAGGTTCCGTACTTAAGACAGTTTTAATAATTGACAAAACCGGTGTTATACCGCTGCCTGCTGCAAAAGCTACATAAGATTTTTTATGCGCAGGATCTACCTCTGTGTAGAAATGACCCAGAGGCGGCATTACTTCAAGAATATCCCCGGTTTTTAAAACGGTATTGACATAACTGGAAAATAATCCTCCCTCTGCCTTTTTTACAGCCACTCTCCATTCATTTTCCAAAGGCGAACTGCACAAGGAATAAGACCGTCGGATTTCCTCACCATCAATAAAGGTGCGCATGGTAAGGTGTTGGCCATGCTTATAAAAAAATTTTTCCTGTAGTTCCTGTGGAATATCGAAAACGATGGATACACAATCTGGGGTTTCTTTCTTTAGCTGTTTTATGCGAATCTTTTCAAAATGTACTGACATGCGTTACAAAAGTCATTAATCCAATAACCTGATATTCATAATTATTTTTTCAATCCTTCAATAAGAATTGTAACCATATTTTCTTCAAGTTCTTCGCCGCTTACTTTATGTGTACTTCTGTGCCAGGAATCTATACCGCCAACTGCATGCAGTACTATGAGCACAGCAGTAGATGCATCAATTTTATTAATTTGTCCTTGTTCAATACCTTGCTGGATGATCGCTGCAAACCGTCTTCTATAGCTGCGGCGCTGATTTTGATAGTTCGATAAATAAGGCTCTGTCAGGTAACGCCACTCCCTGTCGCTTACATATACTTCCTCAAAATTCTCAAGCATTTGACGTATATGAAAACGCAGTAAGGTTTCAAGTTTGTTTATGGCAGTTGCATCAGTTGCCTCAACAGCGCTGATATGTTCAAAAAAAATATTAGCTACATTAAAACATATATCATGCAACAATTCAGCTTTTGAGCGGATATGGTTGTACAAGCTTGCTGCTTCAACACCAACTTTTACAGCCAGGTCACGCATACTTGCAGCTTTATACCCCTTTTCCCTAAACAATTTTGCTGATGCTTTCAGGATCACTTCTTTGCGGGAAACATCTTTTTCAGTTTGTATTCTTGCCATGTTGCAAAAATAACGCTCATTAGCATATAAGTCTGCAATTCAATTTTTAGAACCTGTTATTATTGAGCAATGACAGTTATAAGTTATATGCACAAACTATAAGTATAAATGTGAACTATAACTGGTTTGTAGAAAAATTACCCTCAACTAAGCTGGCATTAAATATGAAGCTGCATAAGTGCTTATTAAAATGAATAATTTATGTACACTCTTGGAATTAACGCCGCGTTTCATGATTCTGCAGCTTCCCTTGTTAAAGATGGAGAATTAATAGCAGCGGCAGAAGAAGAAAGATTTACACACGTAAAGCATGGAAAAAGACCTGTGCCTTTCTCTGCCTATGAATTACCTTATCATGCTATTGATTATTGCCTGAAAGAAGCGGGCATTCATTTAAATAAAGTGGATCATATTGCTTATTCATTTGATCCTGCAATTAACAGGATACAAGTGTATCCCGGCCTTGATGATTTGTATCTCTCTTCAATCAGGCGTGCTCCTGGTTTGTTAGTAAGTGGTTATCCGCATCATTTACAAAAGCGATTTGACGGGACCACCACAAGTGGTTTTGAATGGCATTTTGTGGACCATCATATTGCACACGCTGCAAGTGCGTTTATTGTTTCGCCTTATCAGCATGCAGCGGTTTTGACAATTGACGGAAGAGGAGAAAATGTAAGTACTACTTATTACCTGGGTAAAGGAAATCAGCTCGAAAAACTTAGTGAAGTATTTATTCCTCATTCTTTGGGATTATTGTATGAAGCAGTTACCACTCATCTTGGTTTTTTGCACTCCTCGGATGAATATAAAGTCATGGCACTTGCATCTTATGGCAAACCAACTTTTCTTGATGAGTTTAGCTCAATAATTCATCTTGGAAAAAATGGTACATATACCATTGATAATTGTATGCTCGAGCCTATGTTTGGTTCTGCGCGCAAACGCAATGCTCCATTTACACAAAAACATTTTGATATCGCACACTCCTTACAAAAAGCACTGGAGGCAGCTGTACTGCAATTAGTAAACTGGTTATATGAAGTAACAGGGGAAGAAAATCTCTGTCTGGCAGGAGGGGTTGCCTTGAATTGTGTTATGAATGCCGTGATAAGAGATAAAGGTCCTTTTAAAAATATCTGGGTACAGCCCGCCGCCGGAGACGCGGGTACTGCATTAGGAGCAGCCCTGTGGACAGATATTCAGGAAAGGAAAGCGACCGACAGAAAGTTTTTGATGGATCATGCATTTTGGGGACCTGCATATACAGACGAAGAAGTGGAGGCATTTTTAAAATGGACGAAAGTACCCTATCGCAGGCTGGACAATATTGCAAAAGAAGCAGCACAGATTCTTGCTCAGGACAAAGTGATCGGCTGGTACCAGGGCCGAATGGAATTTGGTCCAAGGGCTTTAGGCAGCCGCTCCATTCTTGCATCACCGATTCATGCTGAAATGCAGGCAAGACTTAAC
>DATBFI010000603.1:0-6259 GCA_036558585.1 Chitinophagaceae bacterium | reverse complement strand
CCCCGGGCAACATAATATCGAGCACAATGCAATCGTACGTGTGACGGTCTATTTTTTCCAATGCATCACTATAAGTTGAAACAGATTCGCAAGTATAACCTGATCCTGATAAGTATGTGACTATACTTTCATTTAAAACTTTTTCATCTTCTACAACAAGAATTTTCAAAGCAGAAAATTTTTTTCAAATTACAACAAGAAATCTGTAGCAAAATTGGAGTTTGTAATGAAAAGAAATTGTTAGAAGAGGTAATCAAAATTGAACACTATCTTATTTTGTTCTTGGGTAGGGTCTTAATTGGGCAATTCTTTGCCCGGCTTCGGAATCTTTAATTAATGTATTGAGTCGCTTTTGTTTTGTGATTTCCTGCTTTGCACTTATCACCCACCAAATAGCAGGTCTTTGATAGGAGGGAGGCTGCGATTGAAAAAATTTCCATGCTTGTTTATTCTCTCTGAATTGTTTCGCAAAATTTTTATCAAGCTGTACATTTTTCTGTTCAAATGAGTATACTCTTGATTTTTTTTCATCCCTTTTATTAAAAGCATCTATTCCTGCCGGATGCATTAGCCCAAGTTTTGTAAGTTCTTCCACCTTTTTTATGTTAATAGCACTCCAGATACTCTTTGGTTTTCGTTGAGTGAAACGAATAACATAACTATCTTTTCCAAGCGATTTGCGCACACCATCAATCCATCCGAAACTTAAAGCCTGGTCTACTGATTCTGACCAGGTAACACTTGGTTTACCTGAGCTGGTTTTATAAAAACCTAACCACAATTCTTTTTCTTTATCATGATTTTTTTCAAACCATTTTCGAAGATCGCGTTGCGTTGCAAAGAAAATTGGTGTCATTGACAAGAGTTTTTTACAGGTACCTTTTTTTTATGATATTCATATGGTGCAATTCATGCCCGCCAATATGATACGCTAATGCTCTTACGCTTACTGTACCCAATTGCCGTTCCTTTGCTACGGAATGCAGCTTCGTCAAAACTTTTGAACAGTGAAATCGTTGCGTTTCTTACAGTGTTATGTTCCGCAAGAATCTCTTTTAAACTTCTTTCATTTGCTCCTGAATAAGAAGCATAGTTATCGGCATTATAACCAGGTAATGGTGTTTTATCATTTCGCGCTATTCGCAAAGCCCTGTATGCATAAATGCGTTCATGATCCATTATATGGACAAGAACCTCTTTTATGGTCCATTTATTTTCCGCATAACGATATTGAAATTTTTTTCCCGGGATTGATAAAATAAGATTCTTGTTTTCTTAAGATTATTGGCCAGGTGTTTAATAAGTTGCCCGTCACCCGGTATCAAATTGATATACGGCACTATATCAGGATTATATTCATCGTCTCCCGGTTTTTAATTTTTATCATATCGCCGCTTTAAGCATGCAATTTATTACGTGGGTCGACAAAAGGAGTAAAAATTATCTGTGATACCTGAAGAATAAAATAAACTATAACCAGTGACGGCTATCTTATCAAAACAACTGTTCCTTTTTTTGTAACGAGTTTACCGGTATAATCAACAGCCTGTGCAACAAATACATAAGAACCGCTTGCCTGTGCAGTACCGGAATAAGCACCATCCCATCCCTTGCCTTCCTGTGTAGTGCTAAATACCATTACTCCCCAGCGATCAAATACTTTGAAATAATTGAACTGTTTCATCCCTACCACTTTTGGCCTGAGTACATCATTGAGTCCGTCGTTATTGGGCGTAAAACCAGTGGGAACAAAAATATCCGGCTGTGTTTTAAACACGATTACTTTTATATCGTCGTATGCATAACAGCCCTCGGGAGTTCCCACTTTTACCTGGTAAGTCACACTGTCATATTGCGAATTCAGTATAATGATTGGGTTAGGGATATTCGGATTATCCATGCCCGTAACAGGAGTCCATGAATAAACTGTTCCTCCGCTGGCATTCATTTGCAATGGCTCTCCAACAACAATTATGGTATCATGTCCTGCAAATGCCGGTATAGGAGGTGTTACGTGTACGGTCACTGTGTCGCTTGTGGGTTTTGGACAACCCAAATTATCCATAACAGTTAATGTATAAGTAGTAGTGCTTTGAGGACCAGCCAGTGGGGTGAGTGTGTTTGCACTTAAAAGACTATTGGTTGGAGACCAAGCAAAACTTGCTGCGCTGGAAGTTCCTTTTAAAACAGCGGTCGCACCAAAACAAATGCTCGTATCTCTTCCGGCATTTACAGCAGGATAAGGAGCCACTTTAATATTGATGTCATCCGCTGCACTGCATTTACCAACAGATGCAACCACATGGTATTGTGTCGCAGAAAGGGGGACAACAAAGGGGTTTTTTGCATTAGGATCACTAAGCCCTGTTGCAGGAGACCATGTAAAATACAAGCCATTTGTAACAGGCTGAAGTAGCAGGGTATCTGTCAGGCAAATTGTTGTATCAGTGCCCGCAAAAAGATCGACGCGCGATATAACATTTACTTTAACAGAGTCAGTATTGATGCAACCTTTATCGTTTACTGTTACGGAATATGTTGTTGAGTTTTGCGGAGATACAATGGGGTCATGACTGTTGATGTCATTGATACTTGTCACAGGCGTCCAGGTGAAATCAGCTCCGGTATCCGATGTTGAAGCATGCAACTGTAATGTATCGATACTACAGATAAGGGTATCACGAAATGGCAAAATGAGATCAGGCTTATCAGATATAACAATATATTTTTTGAGCGTATCAGTGCAACCTTTGCTATTGGTAACAATTAACTGAACATTTAAACTATCTATGCCGGGATATTTATAGGTCGGATTTTGTAATAAAGAAGTGTCTGTGGTAACAGTTGGATCGCCAAAATCCCAGCGCCAGCTGTCAACCACACCATATCTGGTAGTAGAGAGATCTGTAAATTGATAAGGATTTAAAAAACAACTGCCGGTTATTTTAAAACCTGGTATGAATCCAGGATAAACCAATGCCATGGATATTGTTGAGTCCGAGCATTGTTCCCCCTTGTTTATTACAAGTTTTACGGAATACGTTCCCGAATCTTTATAAGTATAGGTAGGAGTAGGATTAATTGAACTATCCGCTGCAGAATTAGGATCCCCAAATTCCCAGTAATAAGAATGAATATTTGCTGAAGTAGATTCGTTTTCAAAAGTTAGTGTAAACCCATCGCAGGTAATGTAGCTTGGTTCTAATTTGGCTGCGGTAAAATCACAATCCCCTACTTTCAGAATAAAATCCTTTCTGTGTGTATTTAAAAGCGTATCCTTATTTTTCCATTCGTATACGCATACGTTTACAACATATTTGCCGGGTGCCGCCGGCGCCCTGCCGCTTATGATCCCCGTTTTAGCATTTATTGTAGCATCAGGGCCAAGCGGGAATGAACCTGAGTAGGGCGAAAGATAATTTAACGGTACAAGCGAAAGAACAGCAAAGGGAGATGGGTTAACTTCTGTAAGAGACCCACCATTATAACCGTCACAAAAGCCATAAGACAAAGAATCGCCGTCTTTATCAGCCGCACTAAAATCAAGCTTAAATTCGTTGCCTGCACAAACCAAAGCTGTATCCTTAATTACAAACTGGGGAGAATTATTCCCCCGGTTTGGTAATAAATTAGTGCCGGGAATTTGTGTCACAAATGTTGCACCGGCAGCACTCGTTTCAAATGGTTCATCGTTTAGATTATCCGTATTCTGACGGCAGCATCTTACCCATGAAAGAGTATAGCCATTTGGTGATTTAGGAAGTGAAATTGTATTACTGAAAGTGCCTATCTGGTAGCACAGAGAAGCGTCGCCGGTAAGGCATGGAATAGCGCCAGGAGTATTCTTGAGCTCAGGTGGAGGATCACTGTTCCATTGTTTGTTTAAAGGAAGTGTGGTAAATAATGTGTTGTCTCCTCTGTTATAAATTCCGATCGTAACCATTTCAGTGTTTAGTTGCTGGCCGGTTGAATTGCATTCACGAAAAAGCCGCATTGTAATTTTATATAAATCAGTGTTTGGAGTTGAGCCAGCTCCTACGTATTCATAAAATAGTTCACCACCTGAAATATGGCTTGCTAAAGTATGCAAACTACAAATTAGCGCTATTAAAGATACACACAGCTTTTTCATTCATTTCTAATAATATCTTTGATGAATTCCAATATTGCGTTGTTTAAGTTTGCAGTTGCCTCCCACATTCCAATGTGACCACACTCCTCAAGAATGTGAACGTATGTGATTTCAGAAAGATGAGCCTGTTGTAAAACGTCTTTTATCGGTGCGGCTGTATCTTCTGTTCCTATTACAAGCAAAACGGGTAATTTACTATTTTTTAAAATGGCTGTTCTGTCCGGTCTTTTCATCATTGCCAGGAAATAATCCTCTAACGCTTGCTTTGAAAAAATATTTCCCTTCTCTATTAATGTACGGATTTTTTCAGGATGGTCGGATTTAAATTTCTTTCCAAATAAGTTGGGAATAAAATCTTTTAAAAATACAGAGCTGCCACTTTGTTCAATTGTCTCGATGCTTTTTTTTCTTCGTTGTTTTCTTTCCTCATTATCTGCAAATGCGGTTGAATGAATGAGTCCAAATCCTTTTAAAAGGGACAAATATTTTTCAGCAAAAGCCAGTGTTATATAGCCACCCATGCTATGACCAAGCATAAGACAAGTATTTACATTTTCATGCTGCAATAGAGCATAAATACAAGATGCGTAGTATTCAATTGTTGTTGCCTGCTCTTCCTGTTTTTCAAAAGTTGATTTGCCACTTCCCGGAATATCGGGCACAATCAGTTTACAATAATCTTTCAAAAAATCAATTTGTTCATCCCACACACTGCCGTCTAACGGAATTCCGTGTAATAAAACAACAGGCATTCCTTCGCCTTCTGTCCTGTAAAAAATATTTACATTATTATAATGAAACTTTTTTTGCATGGCCTGATGATAAGTTTTTTACAATTATTCGGGGATTTTTTGAGCCCGCCTTTTGACTTTCTATGGCTGTATCAACTTATTTTTTACCAGAAGGCATATATGCCAAACTATTAACAATACTGCAAAAGCTACCGCTATTTTTGATAAAAAATCTCCATACTTCACATAAAAGGTCTCACCTGTTTCAACAGGCACAATTGCTTTTATAAAGGCAGCTTTATCCCAGGGCTGTGTTTGCACAATTTCGCCTTTGTCATTGATCACAGCAGAAATTCCGGTATTTGCACTTCGTACGATCCACTTGCGTGTTTCTATTGCCCGAAGTCTTGCATACGCAAGATGCTGTTTATGGCCCGGCGTGTTTCCCCACCATCCATCATTTGTCATAATAGTTAAAAGATTGGCGCCTTTTTTTACATAGCTGGCAACGTACTCCCCGTAAATACTTTCGTAACAAATAATAGGTGCAGTGATATAGGGATTATTTTTTTGAGAAAACACGACAGATTCTTTTGATCGTCCGTAACCACCTGCAGTGCCACCAAATTTTTCAAAAACAGCTCCCATCCATAACAAAAAATCAGGCAGGGTTTCTACACCAGGTACAAGTTTACTTTTGTCATAAAACTGAAATGGAGTAGCAGCCTTTATTGCAACTGCTGAATTAAAGACATCGTAATAATTATTATCTTTTTCATCAAGCCTGGCAGTTTTTGTGGCTTTATCGGGACCATAAATTTTATATGATTCTACCCCCGTGAGAAGAGTTATGTTTGGATGAGTGTTTACGAAAGCAAAAACAGGTTGATACACAGGGGCATTCTGTAATTCATCCTGTGAAACCAATTCTGGCAAAGCTGTTTCAGGCCACACAATCAAACGAGTATTGCTGTCTAATTCTTTTTCAGAAAGTGATATTAATGTTTGCAGTTGGGACGAAACAGTAGATGCGTCAAACTTATCATTGTAAGGATCTATGTTTGGTTGTACAATAATCACATTCGCTGAGGTTTTACCTGCATGCCTGTTAGAGAGTTTTAGTTTTATAAAAAATGAAAAGATAAAAGGAACTATTAAAACAACTGCAGTAGCTGTGATCAAACGCGTTTCATACTTCCTGCTGCGTAATTTGATCAACAATTCAAATATCAGAATATTGATAACTAGAATCCACAATGTACCTCCGCTTGTTCCCGTATATTCGTACCACTGCACCCAATCAACATGCGACGCAAATACATTTCCAAGCGTTAACCATGGCCAGCTCAATTGCCAGTTAAAATGAATGTATTCAAACATCATCCAAAAAGCAACC
>DATBFI010000602.1:0-3436 GCA_036558585.1 Chitinophagaceae bacterium | reverse complement strand
CGATTTCCAGTTATCTGTTCCCCAAAAAACGAATAACAGGAACAGCCCCGTCAGCACGACAAAAAAAATACTATAACCGATGAGCTTCTTTTTCATTTGCTGTACTTAAATGAACAAAGTTACGCCCTCGCTATTCATGTTAAGGATAAGAAAAATGGTTAACAATTTGTTTTGCAACAAAGTTGCAAACTATTATATTTGCCAAATGATTACAATTGCTAAGAAAATCAATTGGGATGCCCTTGGGATAATAACTTCAATAGCCTGTGCAATTCATTGTGCTTTATTACCACTTATTCTTTCTTCATTACCGTTGTTTGGCGTAAACATCATTAATAATCTTTCGTTCGAGTTTTTCATGATCCTGCTTGCCTTTTGTATTGGCGGTTTCTCATTGTATCATGGATGGAAAAAACATCATCATCGCTGGCTGCCGCTTATTATTTTTTGTGGTGGAATGTTCTTGCTTTTTGGTAAAGAGGTATGGCGTCCATACGAACTCTTCTTTCTTATACCGGCAGTTACATTTATTGTAAGTGCACATTATCTGAATTTCAGATTTTGCAGGGCACACAATCACGCCCACCGGGATGATTGCAATCATTAATTTTTGACGAACTTCAGGATTGCTATCAGGCTTTCATTTCCCGGTTGAACCGGGATCGCTTGTGCGTTCTGAAACTTGCTGAACAAGTCCGATCTCTGAATAAAAAGTGAAACTTTTTTATTCTTTAAGTAATTTTTCGATTGCCGTATGATAATTGTCAAACTCAAAAGTCTGTATGACTTTTTTCATGTTAGCCGTGATTTGTTCATTATATAAATTGCCAATGCTGCCTTCATGAGTATGATGCAGTTTCGTTGAATAAGTAAATTGATCGGAGTCAATATCTAAACCTACTTTTTTATATGCATCACGGAAAGGAATGCCCTGCACCACAAGTTTATTTACTTCTTCTACACTAAAAAGATATTTATATTTTTCATTGGCAAGAATATCTTTTTTCACTTCGATATTACCAAGCATCAGGGCTGCCATATCAATACAATTTCTTAATGTTTCAAATGCAGGAAATAAATGTTCTTTTAATAATTGCAGATCTCGATGATAACCCGAAGGAAGATTTGCCGTCATCATCATTATTTCATTTGGCAGTGCTTTGATACGGTTGCAATATGCCCGGATCAATTCAAAGACATCAGGATTCTTTTTGTGTGGCATAATACTGCTGCCTGTTGTTAATTCAGCCGGAAAACTTATAAATCCAAAGTTCTGATTAAGGTACAGGCAGGTATCCATTGAAAGTTTAGCCAGGGTATCCGCAATATTGGCTAAAGCATTTGCAACAATCCGCTCTGCTTTGCCTCTGCCCATTTGTGCATATACAACATTATAATTTAAGGCTGCAAAACCAAGAAGTTGGGTAGTTAAAGTTCTGTTGATGGGAAATGAAGAGCCGTAACCTGCTGCAGAGCCAAGAGGATTTTTGTTTATAACATCATAAGCTGATTTAAAAATAATGAGATCATCAACGAAACTTTCTGCATAAGCGCCAAACCACAAACCAAATGATGATGGCATAGCTAACTGCAAATGAGTATAACCGGGGAGTAAATAAGTTTTATACTTTTCACTTTGCGCTATCAGTAGTTCAAAAAATGATTGAACAGCCTTGACTGTTTTCTCAATTTCACTTCTCAGAAATAATTTGATATCAACAAGAACCTGGTCGTTGCGGCTGCGGGCCGAATGAATTTTTTTACCAACGTCACCCAGTTTTTCGGTCAAAATAAATTCGATTTGGGAGTGTATGTCTTCTGCATCTTTTCGAATTTCGAATTTGAAATCTCGAATTTGCGAATAAATTTCTTTCAGTTCTTTCACCAATGCTTCAGCGTCTTCATTTGTTAATAGGCCAACACTGGCAAGCATTTTAGCGTGTGCAATATTTCCCAGCACATCAAATGGTGCCAATAATAAATCAAACTCACGGTCTTTCCCGACAGTGAATTCTTCTATCTTGCCCCCATCCTCTAACGGGGCGTTGCTAATTTTTGACCAAAGTTTCATAAAATAGTTCCGGTTCCTGGTTGCCGGTTTCCCGTTTGTTGAAATCATTTAAATTATCTTCAACCCATTGAATGAACTTATTAATGCGTTCCAAATGAACAATTGTTTCATCACATTCAGGTTGTGAATAAATGAGAAATTTAATGAAGTCAGCTTTATATCTTCTTCTGCTGTATCCTTCGACAATCGCAGAAGTTTAATTTGTGGCCTCTTGCAACTGGAAACTGGCAACCGGCAACTATGCAAGTATTTCCGTTAATATTTTTACATATAACTCAATCCCTTCCTTTATTTCATTTACGTAAATAAATTCGTCTGCGGTGTGACTTCTTGCACTATCGCCCGGACCAATTTTTAATGCGGGGAAATTCATCAATGCCTTATCACTGGTTGTAGGCGAGCCGAAATAATTTCTGCCAAGTTTTATGCCTGCCTGTACCAATGGATGATTTAACGCAATTGATGTAGAACGCAAACGCATGCTTCTTGGCTGTACATCACTCTGCACATTTTGTTTGATGATACCCAGCACTTCTTCAAAAGTATATAATTCATTCACTCTTATATCAACAGTAAACCTGCATTCTGACGGCACTACGTTGTGTTGCGAACCAGCATTAATGACTGTTACATTCATCTTCATGGGCCCGAGCAATTCAGACACCTTATCAAACTTGTATGTTTGGAACCATTCAATATCTTTCAGCGCTTTATAAATCGCATTATCACCCTCTTCGCGTGCAGCATGCCCCGCTCTGCCGTACGCTATACAATCCAATACCAGCAAGCCTTTTTCCGCAACAGCCATATCCATTAAAGTAGGTTCGCCAACAATGCCACATATGTCTCTGTCCCTAAAGGGGGAATGAACTATCTCATGGGTGTTCCTGGTAAATGCCTCGCTTGAAAGCAAAGCCTCAATGCCATTTTTCCCTGATATCTCTTCTTCTGCTGTGGCGGCAAGAACAAGATTATATTTTAAATTTTTTTGATTATAAAAATGAAGAAAAGCAGCGATGAGTGATACCAAACATCCTCCCGCATCATTGCTTCCCAAACCATATAACTTGCCGTCTTTTTCAACCGGTGTGAAAGGGTCAAGCGTATAAGCCTTGTTTGGCTTTACTGTATCATGATGCGAATTAAGCAGGATAGTAGGTTTGCCTTTATCAAAATATTTATTCGTTGACCAGACATTATTCATGTACCTATATGCAGCAACTTGTTTTGATTTCAGGAACGATTCAATTATAGCTGCGGTATCTTTTTCTTCCTTACTGAAAGAGGGAGTAGCAATTAATTTTTTTAGTAAGTCAATAGCTTCCTCCCAACTTCCACTGGTGGAGGAAAAACTATCAAAAACAG
>DATBFI010000601.1:0-9217 GCA_036558585.1 Chitinophagaceae bacterium | reverse complement strand
AAGGCCATGATCGCGGTAAGCTGTGATGAATGGATCTTCCTGTCGCGTAGCTGTCATGCAACCCGCCGCAATAGCTTCCTGTCCCACATAAGCATGAAAAAAGCCACGTATCTTTCCCGCCATTTTATACATTTCCTCTGCCTTTAATTCAAACTGACGGATTAATTGCATCAGTTCATACCAATACAAATAAGTTTCCTTCGAAAATTTTGTTGGCAATTTTGTTGAGATTTGAGTCGTTGGCACGTTATTCAATTTGAGCGGCAAATATAGGGAAGTTTTGAGTTTTATATTTTGTGTTTCTGTTTTGAACAAGGTGCAGATCGGGTTTTTAGTTTCGAATTTACATACTCTGAATTTTTCAGACATTTGACACAAGTATGAAAATGTTTAACAGAAAAACCAGGTTTTATTTTCTCTCCTTTCTTAAACACGACCTAAAAGCCAGCATCACCGTTTTCTTTGTTGCGTTACCACTTTGTCTTGGCATCTCTTTGGCATCGGGTGTACCAGTATACTCCGGACTTTTGGCAGGTATTATCGGTGGTCTTATTATCTCCATCATCAGTGGTTCTGAATTAAGTGTAAGTGGTCCTGCAGCAGGTTTAACTGCCATCAGCATTGCTGCTATACATGAACTTGGAGCCATCGAGATTTTTTTTCTCGCAGTTTCCATAGCCGGACTTTTACAAATATTGCTTGGCATTTTTCGTTTAGGCGGCTTCACCCATTTTATTCCTTCCGCCGTTATCAAGGGCATGCTGGCTGCGATTGGCATCATTCTTATTTCCAAGCAAATTCCATTATTAGTTGGTTATAATCAACCTGATTTCTGGACAAATCATCTTTTTAACATTCTAACTTTTCGCCATGCATTTGAGCACATTACGAATTTGTATGAGAACACATCTGCTGGTGCGATAATTATCGGAATACTGTCACTTATTTTAGGTATCGTATGGACAAAAGGCTTGTCTCAAAAAATTTCCTTTCTGCCAGGTTCATTTATTATTGTGGTGTGTGGCATTCTTTTGGCGCTCCTTTTTAAATATTTTTTTCCGGCGCTGCGACTTAAGCCAACGCTATTTGTATCTATTCCCGAAAACGTGTTTTCACAAATAAGTTTTCCTGATTTTCACTCTATATTTTCCAATTCGGAAATTTGGAAAAATGCGGTAGTAATTTGTTTCGTAGCAACGCTTGAAAGCTTATTAAGCATCGAGGCTATTGATAAACTCGATCCCTACAACCGCATCACTCCTCAAAACAGGGAACTCATTGCGCAGGGTACGGGCAATTTTCTGAGTGGTTTGCTTGGCGGTATCCCAATCACTGCTGTTATTGTGCGCAGTTCTGCAAATGCAGAGGCCGGTGCAAAAACAAAGCTGTCGGCTTTCACTCATGGTGTGTGGTTACTGCTTGTTATACTTTTTGCACTGCCGCTCGTGCATCTTATTCCATACTGTGTGCTTGCAGTAATTCTCATTCGCACCGGTTATAACCTTGCAAAACCGAAAATGATTTATGGCGTTTACAAGCAGGGCCGCGAGCAGTTTTTGCCCTTTCTTGTTACAATAGTTGCTGTTCTTTTCACTGACCTTTTGATTGGCGTTTTAATAGGAATAGTTTTCTCAATTTATTTTTTGGTAAAACACACTTACCGGGCAGGATATACTTTGAAAGAGAAGAATGAAGGTCATTTGAAGTATTACACTATGGAGCTTGCATTAAATGTAAGTTTCCTTAACAAAAAAAGAATAATCGATGTGCTTGATAAAATTCCTGAATATTCCATTGTTGAAATTATCGGCTCTGACAGTGTTTATATTGATAACGATATATTGGAAATTTTTCATGACTTCAAATCAAAGGCGCACCGCAAGCATATTCAACTTTTATTAAAAGACATACCTGATGTAGAAACGATTGAGTTGCATTAGGCACAACCGATCAAATTTTACTGTTATTGTTCATCAAAATTTGACAGGCGGTTCTGAAAGGGATACAGGTTTTAATATCTTTCTCGTATGAAAATTTCTGCACCCCTCACCGAAATAAAATATTGGAGGACTAAACAGTTTTTCAATGTGGGGCTTGCTAGTTATACATTATCCCACCATAATTTTCCACGGCATTTTCATGAACATTATGTAATTGAACTGGTAGTAAAAGGGGCAGATAAATTTTATTGCAATGGTAAAACATATACTGCAACACCCGGTGAACTTGTTTTTATAAATCCCGGTGAAGTGCATACAGGCAGTACTGTATCGGATACGCCACTTCATTATTACAGTATATCACCAGACAGAAATGAACTGCTGCAAATTGCTTCGCTGCTGGAAAGATCATTACCGCAGGATATTTGTTTTCAACATACACTCTCTCTCCAATCAGAGCTTGCACATAAAATATCGTTGTTGTTCCATGGAATTCAATCTTCTCATACCGAAAGTTTGCAATGCGAAGAACTATTTTTAGATTTTATGAATACTTTAATAGATGTAACCAGTGCTTCCAATAATGATTTTAAAACAAGTGCAAAAGACCTTCGCATTCAGCAACTGATCGATTTTATACATGCTTCTTTTATTGAGCCGCTCTCTTTGCAGCAAATGGCAGAGCAGGTAAGAATTAGTCCCTTTCATTTGATCCGTTTGTTTAGGACGGCAACGGGTTTATCTCCTTATGAATACATGCTGATCCTCCGCACCGAACACGCCAAACAACTACTACAGAAAGGTTATAGTGTACAGGATGCAGCATGGGAAGCAGGTTTTTATGATACCTCTCATTTTAACCGCATGTTTAAAAAAATGTCGGGCACTACGCCAAAAGTTTTCCGCTCATCCAAATGACAATATTGTACAATTTTTTGTGTGACTAATAGGATTGCTTTGATATTATAAATGCTGAATATTTAATCTAAGATGAACGCCTGCTTGAGCAAACGAGGATTGCGATATAACAGACCATACCAGGAAATCGCTGATAGCAAAAAATAACCATAGCAATTTATAAATGCTTTGAAATAAATCTACGTAGTATTAAAAAATAAAGATCATGAAACATTTTATGAGAGAACTTGCAAGATTGCTGTTGAGCACAACAACGCTCATGTTTGCTGTAAGCGCACATGCACAGCAAAAACAGGATTATAATGTCGCAATTTTTTTATACAATAATGTTGAGCTGCTCGATTTTGCAGGCCCCGGTGAAGTATTTGCATCAACAAGAGGCTTTCACGTTTATACTGTTTCCGCGGATGGTAAAGAGATTCTTTCGCAGGGATTTGTTACAGTAAAACCTGAATATTCGATAGATAACTCACCAACTCCTGATATCATTGTTTTCCCTGGCGGCAATACATCGGCTGTACAAAAAGATAAAAGAGTTCTTGACTGGGTGAAAAAAAGTGTAGCAGATGGAAACACAGCAATGTCGGTCTGCAGTGGCGCAGGCATTCTTGCCAAAGCAGGATTACTGGAAGGACTTAATGTTACTACACATCATGGATTTATTCCGGGATTGCAGGAAATGTTACCTAACTCTAAAGTGCTGGAAAAAACACGTTTTGTGGATAACGGCAACATCATTACAACTGCAGGTGTATCTGCAGGAATTGACGGAGCTCTTCATATGGTTGCAAGAATAAAAGGGCTGGATGTGGCAGATGCAACTGCATGGTATATGGAATACGAAAAGTGGGATCACACAGAAGGTAAGGTGGATTATAAGAATAGTTACCTCGAAAAAATGAAAGCATCGGGTGCAGCACAGGTAAGCTATCCTGTGGCCAATGAATCATCAGCCGGCCCTGTTCCTTATGAAGGTGAGTTGAAAAACCTGGCAAAAGAATTATGGGATAAGGGAATGTACGAAAAGGAAGCAAAGTTGCTGGAAGATGCAATAAAATGGTATCCTGATGAAGGTGCTTTTTACAGTTTGCTTGCCGATGTAAATGAAAAATTGGGAAAGCCTGCCCCCATGAATGAAACAGCCTTTATAAAATTGCTGGATGATGGTAAAGTTGATGAAGCTATCACAGCGTATAATAAAGCTGCAAAAGAATTCCCGGGATGGAAAATATTTAGTGAGGACGCGCTAAACCAGGCAGGATACAGGTATATGCAAAAAGGGGATTTTTCCAATGCAATAAAAATATTTCAGCTGAATGTGAGTACTTACCCTAATTCAGGAAATGTGTATGATAGTCTTGGGGAGGGTTTTCTTAAATCGGGTGATAAGAAAAATGCATTAGCGTATTATCAGAAATCTCTTCAGATTGACCCTGCAAATACAAATGCAAAGGAAGTGCTCAAAACTTTACAGTAAGAGAAGAGAACACATAATAAGCATCCGGTTATTCGGCTATCCTGTGTAAAGGTTTTGGATAACCGGGTTGAAAAGCCGATGCCTGATTCGTTGAAATGCGACAATTTATTTGATTTATAGTTTCTTCTATTGCAAATGTAATTGCCTGTTGCAGTAACTGTGGAGTTGTTTGTACACGGGCATTAATAAGCATACCAAGATGATTACAGGCATGCGGCTCTGTCAAATTAAAATTACCCTTTACTCCCATGGTAGTATAACCAAGCTTTTCATGCCATTTACCATCAGACAGTAAAAATTTGAGATGACCAATAGTATATCCTGAGTCCTCTATTTTTTTATAAATATTATTTGCCAATATTAATGCTGCTTTTACCGCGACCGGTTTAGATGTATGTATAGAAACATCCTGATCAAGCCAGGCGAGCATTGCTTCACCTGCGCCATATTTATCATAATCCACTTCGAGTGAATTGCGTTTAACGGGAATAGCAAATTCACTTAATAATTGTATCCAGTTGTGAATATCCTTTTCATTGTACGCATCCTGGTATAATATTTTTTTACCCGGATAACTTGTTGTTATTATTTCTTTCACATATTGTAATTCTATATCGTTAAGCAAGTCTGTCTTATTAATAACTATAATGTCCGCTTCTTCGAGTTGTTTCTTGTAGATATATTGAATAGCTTCTTCAATAAAACAAGATGTACCTTTCATTATAGAATGCATCAGGTATGCATCAGCAAAAACGCTTATTACAATTCTTGCCCCGGAATTATTTAGTGCAAATGGCTTAGCAACTGTAGCAACGAGGTCAGTGCAGGACCCTACCGACTCCGCAAAAATAATTTCAGGTTGTTCAAAATTTACAAGTGATGATATCACTTGTTCCAGTTCGTCATACCTGCAGCAGAAACAACCATTGGCCACTTCACCTGTTGGTAAAGAAAGGCTTTGAAGGTATGCGCTGTCCACCTGTTGTGTGCCCTGGTCATTTGTGACAACTGCGGTTTTTATTTTCTGATTGATCAGCTGCTTGCAGGCATTAGCGATCGCAGTCGTTTTGCCGCTTCCTAAAAAACCATTGACTAAATAAAAATTCATGGTTTGTTTGTTAGGTGACTATTCTGTGCATACGAATATAAAGTATACTATTTAAAATTAAGTGTGGCGTTTTTCTAATAGATTATTTCTCAATTCATGGTAAAACTACTTTATGTTTGATGCATATACAAAAGCATTGATCTCTTATCCAAAAAATATGGCCCACATAAATGAGCCATAAAAATAGTATCATCTTCAATCAATGAATTATTGCTTCACAATTTTGAGTGTTTTTAAACTTTTACCCTGTCGAATCTCTAATAAATAAACACCCGTTGCATAACCCTGTCCAAAATAATAAGATTGATTAACTGGCCCTCTTGTTTTATAAACAACCCTGCCAAACATATCTGTCACTCTTACTTCAATCGACGCGTTACTTTTACTCCGGGCACTTAAAGTAAAACTGTTTGCACTGGGATTTGGAAACACTTTCGCATCAAGCCTATCACTGTTATTTACAGATGACTTGTTCGAGGTAACTGCAGATATACTGGTACATGCAATTGTTGAATTTTTAATTACTACCTTTACTTTTGCCAAACATTTTTTCTTGTCTTTTACAGACACTGTATATTTCCCTGCTGCCAGGCCACTAAATGTGTTGTTTGACTGGAAGACTCCTCCCTTTATTTTGTATTTATAAGGTGGTGTACCGCCTGTTGCATTAATGGTCACAGAACCATCAGATGCATCTTTGCACGAAACATCAGTTTGGCTTGCTATCGATGCGACCAGCACATTAAGTGTCGCCGCTGATGAGTTGGCCGAGCCAGCATTATTGGTCCAAACTGCACGGTACTGATTCCCATTATCGCTGCTTGTAGCAGTAAAATTTAGAGTACCGGAAGTTGCTCCATTAATATCAGACCATGTGCCTCCATCGTTTATGCTCACCTGCCACTGGACTTTAGGTATAGGAGCGCCTGTTGCGGCCGAGCTAAAGGTCACACCTGAACCCGGACACGCTGTTTGTGATTGGGGTTGAGTGGTGATATTTGGCTCACTCGCATCTGAACAGTTAATCTCAAAATCTTTAAGGACCGGTGTAAGATCCTGATTGGAAGCGCTGAAATCAGCGCGATATTGAATATACTGAGAGATAGCGCCTGCTTCCTCACCATTTGAAATCGGTGAGTAATTAGTCCAAGTTCCGTCCGGTGTTGACGTATTTCCGGTGCGGACGAATAAGGATAAGGCTGTGCCTGCAGGAACATCGGCTGTCCATGACGCAACTCCCCAACTGCGTTGGCTACCACCGTCAAAAACCCGCGATTCAAAATTACCTGAAGAAGCATAGGGCGACACACGGATCCAGTCAACTACAATGTCGCCTCCGCCGACATTAAAATCGCTGATAGCAACCCGCATGGGCTCAGTGATTAATACCGTAGACTCTGTATGAACCAAGGCGCCATCAATAAAGTATTTAAATGCGGTTTCTGTCCATTCAATTCTGTAAAGATGCGGATCTCCTAAGAAACTTCCCGGTATGATGACATTGGACAGATCCGTACCATTGTGTGTCCTGGCCAGCAAGTTAGTACCGTTAGCGCCAGTACTGAGCATCGCCCAGGGAGGTGCGTTATATATTCCCCCGGGCCCGTTATCTGTGCCTCCGCCAAATCCTATATGTTGAAACGGTTCCTCTGCAAATGTGGCAACAAATTCTACCGATGTGCCCGGTCCAAAAGTTAGTGCTTCAGGTTCTGTATTAAAGCGCGCAGCATCCACGCTCAATTTACCCGCAGAAACCGTTGCGCTGCCCGGGGCATCCCATAAAAAACTGTTCCATTCGTCCACGGGAGGCAATGTGAAAAATTCAGCGCCTGCTGCTGGTTTAAGAATTACTTCACCGTCACCTGTCTCGGATATATAAGTTTTTGTAAACGTTCCGGGGTCAAAATTATTAGTGGTTTGATCTTTCGCACAAGGATTTTGAGCAACAGAAGATGTGGCCAAAGTCATCCCGAGAAGAAAGATGATCTGGATAGCAGTAAATCGCTTTAGCAAAATAGAATTGCAGCTTCTAGTTGTCAAAAATGATTTACGGATAATCATTAATGACCTGTTAAATAATATTTTTTTCATACGGACAGATTTTAGAGGTTAAAAAATTATTTTCAAGTTTTAGATACTTCGCTTTTTGATAATAGCGAACAGTTATTCTGTAAAAAGTTTTTTAATAGAATAATGAAATTTAGAATCCGGCGACAGCCTCCAACATTAGTGTTGAAGACTATTGTTTAATAATCTTCATTGTTTTCATATATTCACCTTGCTGAATTTCTACTACATACACTCCAGCTGAAAAGATTTCGCCAAAATGATAGGATTGATTAACTGGCCCTCTCGCTTTATAAATTACCCTGCCAAACATATCTATTACTCTTACGTCAATTGGCTTACTGCTTTTACTTTGAGCAGTAAGCATGAAGCCAGTTGCACTTGGGTTGGGAAGCGCTTTTGCATTAAGCTGATCCGCGTTATTTGCAGATAGCTTGTTTAATATAACTGCGGAGATACTATTACATGCCGTTGTTGAATTTTTGATTACCACTTTTACCTTCACTGAACATTTTTTCTTGTCTTTGACTGTCACGGTATATTTACCGGCTGCAAGGCCACTGAACGTGTTGTTTGATTGGAAGACTCCTCCCTTTATTTTGTATTTATAAGGTAGTGTGCCACCTGTTGCATTAATAGTTATAGAACCATCCGACGCGCCCTGGCATGAGACATCGGTCTGATTTGCAACAGAAGCTGTGAATACATTAAGTGTTGCAACCGATGAGTTTACCGAACCATCATTATTGGTCCAAACAGCACGGTACTGATTCCCATTATCGGCACTTACAGTTGTAAAATTTAAGGTACTGGCGGTGGCGCCGCTTATATCTGACCATGTAGTTCCATTATTTACGCTTACCTGCCATTGAACAGTAGGTGTTGGATTACCTATTGCCTCAGAGCTAAAGGCAACGCCAGAGCCCGGGCAAACAGCCTGTGACTCGGGCTGAGTAGTCACTATGGGTGGTGATGTTGATGTTCCATAAGTGGCTACATAGTCAGCATTTGTTGCAGAAAAAAATGCGTATTGTATACCCTTTATTTTTTCAATCCTGTAATTAAGTGGTATTCCATTCCTTGTTAATGCAGTCAGTTGTCCAGATTCAGAAGCAAGAGGCAACATTGCCTGAAGGTTACGGGCTCCATTCCCTGCTATTATAGAAAAACTAAGCAGATTGCCATCCCATTCAATTGAACCAAAAGAGGAAGCATTGCGTCCATCAAGCCAGTCCAGCATTTGCTTTGCAGAAACTACAGGGACACCATGTGCCTGTGCCGAAGCAACAATAGCATTTGCCCCCGGATGGTTTGTCTGGTCAAAATGCATGTTGGCGGTGAAAACTCCATAATAACCTTCCGGGCCTATTGCTTTATCGAGTAGAGCGTTACAAAACTGTGGGAATGTTTCGTCCGATTCATCCGGCATTTGAGTAACTACCTGATAACAGTCGATGATTGTTCCATCAAGCTTTGCAAAACGCATCGGCACCCCTGACCCCGTAAACATGCCCGGGCGATCCTGTAACCACGATCCAGGCCAATAATAGTAATTAACGTCAAGCCTGATGCCATTCGCAGCTTCAACTTCTGCGGTCATGCTCCAGTCACTCCATGCAATACAGTGATTTCGGTTGGTAACAGGCAGTGGTATATCAGGAAAAGCAGAGTGAAAGTTTAAAGACTGATTCGTAATAAAATTCTGAT
>DATBFI010000600.1:0-8877 GCA_036558585.1 Chitinophagaceae bacterium | reverse complement strand
GGGAGAGTTAGATTTGAATAAATTTTTTAATTGTTCGTTTGTCTTACTCCCTTCAGGGAAAGGGAATGTTTTTCAACAATAGCGTCACATGCATTGCTCATCATTTCAAACACCTCGTGATAACCTTCTTCACCGCCATACCATGGGTCGGGTACATTGATATTTTTACCTGGGTATAATTCGTTTAACAGCAGATCAACCTTTTCTTCATTCCATAGTTCTTTACTCATGCGCTTTACGTCGAGATAATTTTCACTATCCATTACATAAATTTTGTCATACTTCAACATATCCTCTTTCTTAAATTGTCTCGCACATTGCTCACTAATATCAATTCCGTTGATTTGGGCAACTTTTTGTGAAAGATAATGCGGCTGATCGCCGGCATGATAATTACTTGTTCCGGCACTTTCAATTTTCCAATTCAATCCGGCGGTCCTGGCCTTATGTTGCAAAATGCCTTCCGCCAGCGGACTTCTGCAAATATTGCCGTGACATACCATTAAAATTTTCATTTCGGGATTCTTGTTTTTTTGTGGCTGCAAAGATATAGTTCAGTTGTTAGTTTACAGTTTTCAAGTGATACTAAGATTTCTGGGGATTAGAAAAAATATATTGCACTTCTTTTAAAGTGATGAAAAATTTATCAGGTTTCATTTTATTTATGGATTCCGGGGTATGATTGCATCTCAAGCTTAAGTACTCAAGGCGAGTAAATTTCTTAATGCTCTATGTTGAAGAAGAAGTAGATAGACCATCATTCTTTTGAAACTTATAACATTGATTAATTTTGAAATAAGAAAAATTATTAATTTGCCGGCCCGTTTAAATGTTTTGTTAAATGGAAAGTAGCTATCGCGACAAGCAACGCAAAAGTTATAACTTAATGCGAACCGTGTATAACATTACAATGGGTATAATTATTCTTGGGATTGGTCTCGTAATGTTATTCAATGATAAGCTTGGCCTGAATCTTTTTGAAGGGATGAACCCCATAATGATATATGCTTTTAGCGGGTTATGTATCATTTATGGCGCTTTTAGATTATACCGGGGAATAAAGAAGGATTATTGAAGATGAAAAGAGGTATATGTAAATACTTTTGGATATATATAATACCCGGAGTATTTATTGCAGGTTGCGGAAATAAAAATAATTCTTCGCATGCAGCTTCTGATTCACCAAGAAACGGAGCAATTAATATAAGCGTTGATGAGAGTTTTAAGCCTGTAATAAATGAGCAGATAAAAGTATATGAGTCATCGTACCCGGGCACAAAGATTACGGCCAGTTATAAATCCGAAGCCGACTGTTTCAGAGACCTGCAAAAAGACAGCACACGAATGATAATTGTTGCGAAGGGATTAACCAAAGAAGAAAGTTCTTATTATGATTCAAAATTATCTTTCGAGCCGCAGTTTGGAATATTAGCATATGACGCTGTAAGTGTAATTGTAAATATCGACGCTAAAGACAGCCTTTATACTTTACGGCAACTGGCAGATATACTTAGTGGGAAGGATACTTCACACACAATTGTGGCAGATGGAACGAGCGCTACCAGTACAGTACGCTATTTATTAGATTCTGTTTTGCATGGAATTCCTTTTGGTAAAAATGTTATGGCTGCAAATGGCAGCAGGGCTGTAGTTGATTATATTTCAAATAATAAAAATGCAATAGGTTTTGTTGGTTCAAGTTGGGTAACAAATGACCAGGATCCGGAACAAAAAGCCTATGCAACCAAAATTCGGTTGGCATTATTAGAATGCACAAAAAATTGTGACTCAGGAAGTTTTGCAAAACCATCCCAGGCCACTATAACGTATGATCAATATCCTTTGGTACGCCCTTTGTATTATGTGCTAAAGGAAAATTGGAATGGATTGGGCACAGGTTTTTCAAACTTTCTTAACCTTGAAAGAGGCCAATTAGTATTTAGACGAAGTTACCTTGTTCCTGCTAAAATGTATTTTGGAATCAGAACAGGAAACATACAATAAAAGCAAAACAATCAGATTAAATTCGAGACCATGAAGAAAATAATTTTAACAATGCTTGCAGTTGCATTCGCAACATCATTTGCCATTTCGCAATCAGTAGACGATGGAATAAAATTTATTTACTACCAAAGATTAAAAAGTGCAAAAGACGTTTTGCAAAAAGTAGTTGCTTCCAAACCAAAAGATGCCTCTTCTATCTATTGGTTGGGACAGGCTTATATTGCAGATGACCAGCTTGATAGTGCAAAAACCATTTATCAAAATGCTCTGAACGGCGGAATAAACGATCCATGGATTTGGGTTGGTATGGGGCATGTGCAAATACTGGAAAACAATGATGTAAATTCTGCGAAGCAGAAATTTGAACAAGCGATAACTGCAACAAAAGGAAAAGGAAAAAAGGGAGCAAACAATCCCGATATATTAACAGCAATAGGCCGGGCAATGGCTGATGGAAGCAGCCAGCAAGGCGATCCCCAATATGGAATAGACAAATTAAAAGAAGCGGCGGATATAGATAAAGCCAATCCTGCGATTTCAGTTCTAATGGGTATTTGCTATCTAAAACAAGGGAGTGAAAAGGGAGGCGCAGCAGTTGAAGCTTTTACTGAGGCCACCAGGCGTAATCCTCAATACGCGGCGGCTTATTACCGTATTGGTAAGGTATATGAGAGCCAGAATAATGTCGAGTTTATGAACGAATGGTTTGGAAAAGCTATTGCCGCAGATCCAGCCTATGCACCTGTTTATCTTGAATACTTTCAATACTATAAAGAAAGGGATGTTAATGTAGCAAAAGAGTACTTGGACAAATATGTGGCTAATGCGGATAAAGACTGTACGACTGATTATTTTGTAGCTGATTATTTATATCGTGCCGGTAAAAACGAGGAATCTATAGCCAAAGCAAAAGAGATGGAAAGTGGTCAATGTAAAGACTATATAAGAGTTAACATTTTATACGCTTATAATTATAATAAACTTGGCGATTCTGTAGCTGCATATAATGCAGTTCAAAAATTCTTTGCCTCTCCGGCTGGTAAATCCGATACAACTGCAACTGATTTTGTAATAGGCGCTACGGTTGCCAGTAAAATGGGACAGACAGATTCAGCCGTTGCTTATTTACAAAAGGCTTATGACATGGATACGTCTAAACAGCATAAATCAGCTTATATAGATAGTATCTCCAATATTTACAAGAGAGCAAAAAAATATCAGGAAAGACTTCAATGGGTGCAAAAGGCTTATGCACTCAATCCTAATCCATCAAACAGGGATGTTTATGATTTAGGTGAAGCAGCATATTTCGCAGGAAATTACCAGTTAGCCGACAGCGTATTCGCGGTATATGAACAAAAGTTTCCCGACCAGATATATGGTCCAATGTGGAGATTTAAAGTAGCGCAGGCAGCAGATACTTCAATGGAAAAGGGAATGATTGTACAACCGGCAAATGATTATCTCAACTTTTTAAAACAAGACAGCACAAAGTACAAGAGCACCTTAATCCAGGTGCATGGGGTATTAGCAGGATACTATGCAAACGTGGCAAAAAATAAAGATTCAGCCATTTATCATTTGGAACAAATATTAGTGTATGATCCGGCTAATCCTGATGCACAGAGATATATCGATCTTCTCAAAAAGCCTGCTACCAAGCAATCTACAGAGAAATCGCCTGCTGCCAAACCTAAAACAAAACCGAAAACAGGTTCTAAATAGTTACAGTTTAACAAGAATAAACTCCACTTCAAAAAGTGGAGTTTTTCTTTTCCATCACTTGCCCTTAATTTTGTCGTGCAATTTTATTAAGATGAATTTTCTTAATGTTTTATTAAACACTGCTCCATTAAATAGCGCCTCTGATTATATACCGATAGCCATCCAGCTTTTATTTGCTGCAGGTTTTGTAGCTACAATGATGGTGCTTACCCATATGTTTGGGCCAAGTAGAAAAACAAGGGATAAATTAGAAAATTTTGCGAGCGGCATAGAAAGTCATGGGGATGCACGTCAACCCATGGCCATTAAATATTTTCTTGTTGCCATTTTATTTGTACTGTTCGATGTGGAAGTAATTTTCTTTTATCCTTATGCAGTAAACTTTAGGGAATTAGGATGGACAGGCTTTATAGAAATAATTTTATTTGTTGGCTTTTTTCTTGTTGGGTTTATTTATCTCATTAAGAAAGGCGCTTTAAAATGGGAAGATTAATAAATGTAAAATTTAAAACACAAAGCAAAATGTAAAAATAAAAGTTGTTCGAACTAAGAAGGAGTTACAGTGTTTATATTTTACATTCTGTATTTTACATTTCTAAATTTAGTTTATGGCACGTCCTGTACGATTCAACATACGTCCGAAACAAGCAGATATTTATGATAATATTGCCATTGCTGAAATGCCTGAGGGCACACAGGGCGAAGGTTTCTTTGCTACTAAGCTCGAAAAGGTAATTGGCCTTGCGAGAAAAAATTCTATCTGGCCTCTGCCCTTTGCAACCTCGTGTTGCGGTATTGAGTTCATGGCTACAATGGGTTCTCATTATGATCTTGCCCGTTTTGGTTCAGAGAGGCTTGGCTTTACTCCACGTCAATGTGATTTACTAATGGTAATGGGTACTATTGCAAAAAAAATGGCTCCCGTATTGCGACAGGTTTATTTGCAAATGGCAGAGCCGCGCTGGGTTATGGCAGTGGGCGCCTGTGCTTCTTCCGGTGGCATTTTCGATACATACAGCGTATTACAGGGTATAGATCAAATCATCCCGGTAGATGTGTATGTGCCTGGTTGTCCGCCAAGACCCGAAGCTATTCTTGATGGAATTATGCGTATACAGGAACTGGTACACAATGAAAGTGTTCGCCGAAGAAACAGTGAACATTATAAAGCTTTGCTGAATAGTTACGGTATTCAATAGATGCCCCTAACCCCTGAAGGGGAAGTGGGAAATTTGCGTCTATATTTTCAAATATTTAAAAGCCCCTTTAGGGGTTGGGGCATGGCCTTAACAAACGAAATAATTAAACAACGTTTACAGGAAAAGTTTGGTGACCAGGTTTATAATTTTGAAGAGCCATACGGTATGCTCACTTTTGAAGCGCCGAAAGAAATGAATTTAAAAGTAATGCAGTTTTTATCTGATGAGGAAGAATTGCGTTTCCGGTTTTTGACAACACTTTGCGCAGTACACTACCCTGAACAAAAAGGAAGAGAATTAGCAATAGTATATCATTTGCATAACCTCGTGGATAATGTCAGAATCCGCTTCAAAGTATTTACAGATATAGATCATCCCGATGTTTTCACGGCGACAAAGTTATATGAGGCTGCTAACTGGCTCGAGAGGGAAACTTATGATTATTTTGGAGTAAATTTTATTGGTCATCCAAACCTTAAACGCATTTTAAATGTTGATGAAATGGATTATTTCCCCATGCGAAAAGAATACCCGCTGGAAGATCAAACAAGAAGAGACAAAGATGATGAGATGTTTGGAAGAGGAGGTAGTGTTTGGTGATGAATGTGAAAATTTGAAAATGTGCTAATGAAGAAAATATCACGATTCACCTTTGACGATTAACAAACAGAAAGTACAAGTGAGTGACACAACAAAAGTTTAATTAATAACAGAAAGCTTAGTACACAAAAAGAAAATAAAAGGACAGCAATGTCTGAACTTACACATCATACACAGCATCATATAAAACTTCCCGACGGCTCCATTGAAAAGCAAACCACAACTATAAACCTGGGTCCTACGCATCCCGCAACACATGGTGTATTTCAAAACATCCTGGAGCTTGATGGTGAAAAAGTTGTTTCGGCTGAGCAAACTATAGGGTATATTCACCGGGCATTTGAAAAAATTGCAGAACGCAGACCGCTCTATCAAATCACGCCGCTTACAGACCGGATGAATTATTGCAGTGCACCCATTAACAATATGGGCTGGCATACAACATGTGAAAAGTTGCTGAAGATTAAAACGCCAAAGCGTGTTGATTATTTGCGTGTAATTATCATGGAGCTGGCAAGAATTTCAGACCATCTTATCTGTAATTCAATAGTAGGAGTTGATACAGGTGCACTTTCGGTATTTCTTTATGTGATGCAGTACCGCGAACTGATCTATGAAATTTATGAGGAAGTTTGCGGCTCCAGGTTAACAACAAATATTGGGCGTATTGGTGGTTTTGAAAGAAATTTTTCGAATACCGCATTTACAAAGCTCGAAAAGTTTTTAAAAGAATATCCAAAGGTTTTGAAGGAATTTGAGAACCTGCTTACGCGCAATCGTATTTTCATGGAACGCACGATCGGTGCAGGTCCTATCAGTGCCGAAAGAGCTTTAAACTATGGATTCACCGGCCCGAATCTAAGAGCAGCAGGTGTGGATTATGACGTACGTGTGCACTCACCATACTGTAGTTATGAAGATTTCGATTTTATAATTCCTGTTGGAAAAACAGGTGACTGCTACGACAGGTTTTTGGTACGTAACCAGGAAATGTGGCAGAGTTTAAACATTATTGAGCAAGCATATAAAAAGATACAGGAATTTAAAGGGGCAGAAGCAGAAGTGTATCATGCTGATGTGCCCGAATATTATTTGCCGCCAAAAGAAGATGTATATACAAAAATGGAAGCGTTGATCTGGCACTTCAAAATTATTATGGGTGAAACAGAAATTCCGGCAGGGGAAGTTTATCACAGCGTTGAAGGTGGTAATGGTGAACTCGGATTTTACCTGATAAGCGATGGTGGACGTGCGCCGTATCGCCTGCATTTTCGCAGACCATGTTTTATTTACTACCAGGCCTATGAAGAATTGGTAAAGGGAAGTATGTTAAGCGACGCAATTGTTACATTGAGTAGCTTAAATTTAATAGCGGGAGAAATGGATAGTTAATGTGCATTAAATACAGAGAATGCTTGCGAATGAAAAAGGAAACAAAAATAGAACCCGTTATAACCAAAGTTTTTTTTGATGAAGAAGATAACAGCGATTTATTTTTTTGGTCGGATAAATCTATTGCAGAAAGAATGAACGAAATGTTTGAGTGGAATAAAAAAATCTGGACTGCAATTAATGGTATGTATCCAGCCAAAATTGAAAGGATTGTGGAAGTAAGAAAGAAAGCTGAAACAGATGAAGACGATTTTTGATCCAAATTATATTGATTTTTTAAAACTGCTTAAGAAAAATGACGTTAAGTATGTGCTGGTTGGAGGTTTGGCTGTAGTAATGCATGGACATTTTAGAGCAACAAAAGATATGGATATTTTTTATGAAGGGACAAAAGAGAATTCAGAATGTTTATTGCAAACAATCAACGAATTTGGCTTTGGCTATCTTAAGATGTCTGTTGAAGATTTATTGGACAAAAGTAGTTATATAAAACTTGGAACTTCTCCTGTGAGAATTGATCTTTTTTGTGATTTGCCCGGTGTTTCATTCAATGAAGTTTATGATCAGGCGATTGTTTTCAAAGACGACGATCTTGAGGTTAAAGTCATTCATGTTAATCATTTAATTCAAAACAAAAAATTTGTTGGCAGGTTGCAGGATTTAGACGATATAAAAAAACTTCAAAAAATATTAAAAAGAAAAAAATGACGGTTCGATTTTCATCAGAGAAAATAAATGAAGTAAATGAAATTATTTCCCGTTATCCTGAAGGCAAACAAAAAAGTGCGCTTCTTCCTTTATTGCATCTTGCACAGGAAGAATTTGGCGGATGGCTAAGTGTAGAAACAATGGATTACGTTGCTTCACTGCTTAACCTTGCCCCAATTGAGGTGTATGAAGTAGCGACTTTTTACAGCATGTATAATTTAAAACCTGTTGGCAGGTATATGTTTGAAGTTTGTCAAACAGGTCCATGCATGTTGTGCGGCAGTGATGATATTATTGCATACATTAGTAAGAAGCTCAGTATTAAACCTGGTGAAACTACAGCAGACGGTATGTTTACTTTAAAAACTGTTGAATGTCTTGGCGCATGCGGCTATGCACCCATGATGCAGTTAGGAAAATATTATCGTGAACATCTTACCAAAGAAAAAATAGATGCAATTATTGAAGAGTGCAGAAGAAATGCCGAGATGAATAATTAAGTTTTTTGAGGACGAATAAGCCTGATCTTTTCTTACGCTTTTCGCCACAAAAAACCTCGAAACATGAAGCTTACACCTTTTAAATTTTGATGTTTAATTACAATCTGAAAAAATATTTATATGCGGAAAATTATTACTGGCGTTTTCTTAGCTACTCTGCTTACCTTTTCATCAAAAGCACAGCAAAGTAATTCAGCTCAGCAAACAGAAGTAATGATGAAAATGGCAAACCTGCGAAATGCCATACTTTCGAAAGATAGTGTTACACTATCAAACTTGCTGGCAGACGACGTTACATATGGTCACTCAAGCGGGTTGATTCAAACAAAAGCCGAATTGATACGTTCTATAGTCAGCGGGGAACAGGATTATAAATCTCTCGAGCCCTCCGACATGATTGTGAGAATTTATGATAATGCCGGGGTGGTTAACGCAAATGTAAAAGCAAGCGTTATTTACAAGGGTAAGCCAACAGATTTGAATATGGCGGTGACATTTACATGGGTAAAGATAAATGGAGATTGGAAACTCGTTGCGAGACAAAGTGTAAAACTGCCGGGTGGATGAAATGATGTGTAAGAGTTAATTGATATTTCACTAATTGAATGTGTGGCCAGTGCTAATTAAACAGATATGAGCGTAAAATTATTATTAGAAAAAGCAGGTGTCGATAACATTCGCTACTATGATGTGTATCGCCGTGAAGGTGGTTATCGTAGTATTGAGAAGGCATTAAAAATGGCTCCGGC
>DATBFI010000599.1:0-4676 GCA_036558585.1 Chitinophagaceae bacterium | reverse complement strand
AAACACTTTTCTTCTTAATGTTTTATCTGAAAAATAAGATGTACTTATCATAGCAGCGATAGCAATTAAATAGGGGACCGCAGACAGCCATCCCGTTTTTACAATGTCCATATTTGGCGCAGCTTTGATAATAGAAGGAAGCCAGAGCACAAATCCATATACACCGAGACTCCAGAACGCATATTGCAGGCTTAGTAGCACTACCACCTTTGACTTAAACGCCACTATATAATTTTTAACCGGTCTGATGCTTTGCTGCTCCTTTTGTAATGCCTCATCCAATGATTGTTTTTCATCAGCTGTTAACCATTTGGCATCTGCAGGTTTGTCTTCTACCAATCTCCACCATAAAAAGGCCCATACTATTGCAGGCGCTCCTTCCACGATGAACATCCATCGCCAGCCAAGTGCATTTACTAAATAGCCGGATACAACGGACATCCAAAGCACAGTAACCGGATTGCCAAAAATTAAATAAGTATTTGCCCGTGAACGCTCGGTCCTCGTAAACCACCTGCTTAATAAAAGCAGCATAGACGGAAAAATTGCACTCTCCACCACACCAAGCATGAACCGTATAATGATCAAGATCTTTACATTACTGATTAAGCCCGTTGCCGTTGCAAATATGCCCCATAAAATCAGCGACCAAAAAATTAACCTCTTGGTGCTTTTATTGGCAGCATAATAAACGCCCGGAATCTGAAAGAAAAAATAACCCAGAAAGAATAATGACGCCAGCAAGGATGACATGGCTGATGTGATATGCAGATCTTTAGCCATTCCGCCTGCTGCTCCGAATCCAAAATTTGCCCGATCAAGATATGCCAGGCTGTATGTGATGAACACAACAGGTATAAGACGGTACCACCGCGAAGAGGCGATCGTTTTTTTCATCTGTCTTTAATTTACGCGGAGCGCTTTAATAAAGATAAATATTACAATTTGCTCTCAAGCTTCAATAATAAAGCAGCATGAATTTTTTTTGAAAATGAATTGAGAAGTGAGTTTCTATAAAAATAAATTTAGAGCTAATTGCTTTTTATTTCGAATATTGAATTGTATAAAACCTGTAATCAAAGTTTAACCCTTAAAGATCGGCATTCCTGAAAAAGTTGATGAGAAAGAAAAAGGTCATAACACAAAATATAAAATTGAACTATATCGATTTACAAAAAAAAGACCAACTCATAAAGGAAGTGGTCTCTTTGTATCAATGTTGAATGAAATATTTATTTTGACTTTAACCATCTTTCAGGATCAAGGTTGATATTTTTATCGTTGGTTACCATAAAGATGATCTGGCCTTCACCAGTTAAACCAACTGCTGCCTTTCCCAATACCTTGCCGGCTCTTATTTCCTGGCCTTTATCAACAGTTGTTGAGGATAAATTGCTATACGTAGTAAAATATTTACCATGCCTTATAACAACAGTTTGACTACCGCCCAGGTCAAATATAGTGGATACTACGCCATCAGCAACAGATTTTATATTAGAACCAACAGGCAACGAAATTTCAATGCCGGGCATATTCCCTTTTAACTGCGTGCCGGGCACCTGGTAGGAACCAAAATGAGTGGATACATAGCCTTGGTCTGCAGGCCAGGGCAGCCTGCCACGATTATTTTCAAAGTTGATAGAAACATTTGTTTCTTCAGTAGTTGATTCGAAGGGACTATAAACACGGTTTGTTTTTGAAGGCGTTACCGCACCCGTTACAGCCCCTTCAATATTCGGTGTTGCTTTGTCAGTTGAACCTGCATTGTTATCACTGCCTGAGTTAGATTGCTGAGCCAGTTTTTTCTTTCTTTCTTCCTCTGCTTTAAGTTTAGCAAGCCGCTCCTGTTCTTTCTTTTTTGCCGCTTCAATTTCTCTGCGTATCACCGTTTGTAATGCCTGCTGAAGTTTTTGCCTCGTTTTTTCTTTTTCTTTTATTTGGGCGGCAATATCTTTCTCCTGTCCTTTTAATTGTTTTACCACCTGGTCTTTTTCTTTCCTGTCATCCTGGAGAACAGTTAATTGTTTGCTTTGTTCCGTCAGTGAATTATTTTTTTCTGTTTTATTAGAATTTAATGCGGCAATTTGTTGTTGCACTAATTGTTGTGTCTTTATTATATTATCCACCTGGGTCTCCCTGTATTGCCGGTAGCTTTTTAAATAAGCGATTCGTTTTATGGCATCATTAAAAGTGGTAGCAGAAAAAATAAAGTTCAGGTAATCATAATTGCTGCGGTTCTTATAAGCAAACACGAGGCTTTTTGCGTATTGATCTTTAAGTGTATCCAGTTCTTTTTTAAAGCGGTATATCTGAAGTTGATTAGCGTAAATATTATCATTAATTCTGTGCAGATCTTTATTTATATTGTTGATCAGTTCTTGTCGGGCCTGAATTTTACGTTGTACAAGCGCAAGTTGCCCGAGAGACTGTTTTTTATTTTTTTTGATTTCACTAAGTGTGCTGTTTAAATCAGAAATTTCCTGCAATAACTGCTGTTGTTTTCGCTGGATATCTTCTTTGGTTTCCTGAGCTTTTGCAGTAAAAAAAAGGGCAAAGGCGATAAGGCTAATAATCAGTTTTTTGATCATTCAAGACAAATTTAATGGAGGTTATTGCTAAGTTAACGTTTTAGGGCAGGGAATATTACCTGCGCTTATAATTTTTAGGAACATTAAAAGGATAATCCTGTGGTTTATTAAAATTGTATGATTTAAAATCAAGGTTGATATCGAGCTTCGCTTTTTCCGCGACAGTAATTTTTCGTTTTGCAGCAAAATTAAAATTGCCCGCGTTTTCATAATTATCATAAGTAATATCGCATGTGCGGTTACGTGTTGCATCTATATCATCAAGCTTGCTGTGAAGCACTTTGAAATCATTATTCTCGAGTGTAATAAGATGTTTGAAAACATTCCCCACCATCAGTACAAGTAAATCTTTACCATTACTTTGATACGAAACAATATTACTATCGAGAAAAACAGGATTGCCTACGATAATATCCTGCAGCGAATAAAAATCGAATGGTATTTGAGTAAGTTCCTGCAGGTAAGCAAGGCTGCGGTATTGAACAGTTTTTTGAAGTTTATTCATCAGCTTTACACTGTCTTTACTAATCAGCACACGTATGCCTTCTATTCCTAGTGCCCCTGTTAATGAAATCCAGATCAGGCTATCTTTTTTCATACGAACGTATGCCGTTGCCTGGTCACTGTTTTCTTTACCCTCATAATCTATTTTTACTTTGGCTGTAAAAGTTGTAAACTCAATACGGTTTTTTGTAACGTCAGCCATAATGTTTTTTACAATGGATAAAGAATCAACAACCTTCTCCGGCGTTACAATTACTCTTGCTGATGTATCTTTCTTGGAAATCGCTTCCTGTATATGTTGTACCTTTTTAGCCGGGCGACAACCTGCAATGGCAACTATTATAACTATTGTATATCCAATCGTTTTCATTTTTCGGATTTTATGATTTCCCTGTGTGCCCAAACCCACCTGCACCCCTGCTGCTTTCATTTATTTCTAAGGCGGCATGCCATTGCACAACCGATATGCTCTGTACAACCATTTGCGCTATCCTTTCCCCATGATGTATCACCTGCTGCTCTCCCGATAAATTAATAAGTATAACTTTTATTTCCCCGCGATAATCTGAATCAATAGTGCCGGGTGTATTTAAACAAGTTATACCATTTTTCAAAGCAAGCCCGCTGCGAGGCCTTATCTGCGCCTCAAACCCCTCCGGCAATTCCATAAATAAGCCTGTAGGCACGGCTGCTCTTTGCAAGGGTTCCAAAACGAGAGGTTCATCAAGTTGGGCTCTTATATCCATCCCGGAAGAACCAATGGTGGCATACGACGGCAAAGGATTGGACGAACGGTTAATTATCCTGACAATTATTTTTTCCACGGCCCGCAAAACTAAAGAAATGTTGCTCAAGAAATATTTTCACCGATTGATTATTGTTCAGTTTGTTGTACGAGTACTGTTGCGTAGGCCATTAATCCTTCTTCCCTTCCTACAAAACCCATCTTTTCCGTAGTGGTGGCTTTGATTGAAATATTCTTTTCATTTAAAAGAAGTATGGAGGCGATTGCCTGTTGCATCGCCGGTATAAAAGGCTTTATTTTTGGCAATTCCAGACACAGAACACTATCTATATTAATTATTGTATAACCTTCTGATCTTATTAATTTATAAGTCCTTTCGAGAAGAATTTTGCTGTCGATGTTTTTAAATTCTTTGTCGGTATCGGGGAAATGCGAGCCGATATCGCCAAGACAAACAGCGCCCAGCAAGGCATCGCAAATAGCATGCAGTAAAACGTCAGCATCGCTGTGGCCAACTGCACCCTTCTCGTGTGGTATTTGCACACCTCCTATCCATAGTTCTCTTTCCTCGGAAAGCTGGTGAAAATCTACCCCGAACCCGATTCTTATATTCATAAAATTTATAGCAAATGATATAGAGAATTTAGACGTCTTACTGGATTAACTCTTTTCAGCTGCGTTGCACTCCTGTGCCGAAATTCCTGTCATTGCAAACAGGCGCAAATGTAATTGTGAAAAAAATAAATCACCGAAAATAAAAAAGCGAAGAAAAATCTTCGCTATGGTTGCAAAAATTAAAATTGATTTTTTATTGACCGAGACCCTCACCCGTACTTTCT
>DATBFI010000598.1:0-2247 GCA_036558585.1 Chitinophagaceae bacterium | reverse complement strand
TAAACCCTGCTGAAAAAGTAAAACTGGTTGGACATCTAAACGGATATAAAATAGATATCAGTAAACAGAGAACGGTAGCGCAACTTGAGGAAGATTTTAAAGAGTTATTTGGTTTACATGCACAGCTGTATCGAAAATTAGGAAATTTATGGATCGAAACATCTTTGACTGATGACTGGACACTTGAACAACAGAACAATGAGGGCGGCTTTATCAGTTAACGCTGCAAAATATTAATAAAGCAGGTTTTTTAACTTACTAAAGTTCAATAAAATTACTTTACCAGTCTGAATATCAATTAAGCCTTCGCTTTTAAAATCTGCCAGGGTTCTTATAAGTGATTCCGTAGCCACTCCAATTGTTTGTGCAAGATTCTCTCTCGATATATCGACCACTATTTTTTCTTTCCCCGGTTCTTTATATTTTTCGCCTACCTGCGATAAACCATAAGCTACTTTTTTGCGAAGAGAATTATAGGCAAGATTCAAAAGACTTTCTTCTTTTTCAACAATATTTTTTGTAATAATGCCTATAAACTGTTTTGCAATTTTTGTATCATTTGTAATTAATTCCACAAAATCTTCTCTCGGTATCAGCATTAATTTTGAGTCTTCAAGTGCTTCTGCATTCTCCCGGTAATTTGTATTTTCAAGAATTGATGTGTATCCTAAAAAATCTCCCGGGCCGCTCACGGATGTTATCAGTTCTTTTCCATCTGTTGAAGTTTTGTATATTTTTATTTTTCCGCTTATTATAAAATAAACAACCTTCGGCCGCTGGCCTTCGGCATACAAAACATGTTTCTTTTTGTAATTGTACACGTCTCTTTCTTCGGACGTGAGTTTTAAATGAGCAGATTTTTTTGCCCTGTTAATAAAATCATTTACCGACTTTGCATCGGCGATAATACTCGCCTTGAATTGATCGGCCTTTTTTAATCTTATTTCAATTGCATTCAATAGTTCTGTGCCATCAAACGGTTTAGTTATATAATCATCTGCACCTGATTCCATTCCTTTTCTAAAATCCTGTTTTTCAGATTTTGCCGTAAGAAAAATGAAAGGAATATTTGAAGTCTCTTTATGCCTGCTTAACAAATGCAAAACGCCGTAGCCATCCAGTTGCGGCATCATAATGTCACAAACAATTAAATCGGGTCTTTCTTTCAAAGCAATTTCAACGCCTTCCTTTCCATTGGCGGCGCTTATCACCTTGTAATCTGAAAGTTCAAGTATTTCAACAGTATTCTCTCTTACCTCATCATTATCTTCAATGATCAATATTTTCTTCATGAACATTTATTGTTTGTACTATATGAAATATTTTTTTGGGACAAACTTTTTGAAACTTTTTTCACCGTTCCTTGTGTCACTCTCTTGTACTTTCAGAACTTTTATCACCTAAAGGACCTGGTATATGAATTTTAAAGCAAGAGCCTTCATTAAGTTTGCTTTCCATTTCGATAGTTCCGCGCATCAGTTCAAGATATTTCGTAACAATATGTAAACCCAGGCCTGTTCCCTGTACATTGCCTGCATTTTTAGCACGAAAGAACCGCTCAAATAAATGTTGTTTATCTTCCTCTGATATACCAATCCCCGTATCTTTTACAGAAATCAGCAGCTCTTTTTCAACGCTGCAAATCACCTGTATCACTGAATTTTCCGGCGAAAATTTAATGGCATTTGAGAGAAGATTCAACAATATATTCTTCAATAGTCTTTTATCTGCATAAACCACGCCATCACCGTTATGCTGAAAGATGATTTTCTGCCCGGATTTAAGCCCATGTTCCATTTCATGAATAGTATCCTCAATTTCAATAAAACATTCAGTCGAGGTTAGTATTTCCATTTGAGCTGTAATGGTGCCCTCTTCCAGTTTACCCAGCGATAGAAAATCTTCCAGGATACTTTTCATGCCGGATACTGCATTTCTAATTCGCTGAATATGCTTGCTTCTTTTTTCCTGTGCAGCCGGATCATTATATTTTTCAAGCAAAAATGCCGAAGATAAAATAGTGCTTAATGGTGTACGAAATTCATGTGAAGCCATTGTAACAAATCTTGATTTTAATTCCCCCAGTTCTTTTTCAGTTTCTAATGCTTCGCTTAATTCCTCTTTAGATTTTTCCAGCTCTGCCAGGGTTTCCCGCAACATTTTTGTTCTGTCCTGTACTTTTTGTTCCAATTGTATATTTAGTTGCGTTACCTGTTTTGTAATCTTCTCCAGCTCCTGTTTCTGTTC
>DATBFI010000597.1:0-6452 GCA_036558585.1 Chitinophagaceae bacterium | reverse complement strand
CGATAGCAAACCCGGTGAAATCATTACGCACAGAGTGAAGGTACTTGTGAAGAGCCTGCCCTGCCTACCGGACAGGCAGGCTGCCGGCAGGCAGGTTTAAGAACGAAGTAATTTTTTTTGTGAGCGTTCCAACGTGAGACGTGAAAGAAAAAACTTTATGGACTAAACTGAAGATACGAGTAGGGCTTCTGATGCGTCGCATCTTCCCGATTTATCGGAATCCCGCACGCCTGACTTGTATTATTGATAGTTGAATGAACATTTCAAACAACACTAATTGTAATCATGTTTAAAAACTATTTTAAAACGGGGGTCAGGAACCTATTTAGAAACAAGGTTTACTCTTTCATTAACATTGCAGGATTAAGTATGGGTCTTGCATGCGCCATGCTGATCATTTTGTACGTAAAAGATGAAGTAAGTTATGATCGGTTTCATGCAAAGGTTGATAACATTTATCGCATAGTACTTCAGGGTATTGATAAAAAGGGTAGTAAAGGACGTAAAGACCCCAACACAGGTTTTTTGCAAGGTCCGCGTTTTGCACAAAATGTTCCGGAGATAAAAACTTTTGTTCGCGTAGCAAGCGGAGAGGAAAATATAAAAATGGGAGCTGAAATAAAAAATCAGGATTTATTGCTGGTTGATTCAACTTTCTTTGATGTGTTTTCTTTTTCGTTGATAAGTGGCAACCGGCACACCTGTTTAACAGATCCTTTGTCAGTTGTGCTATCTGAAGATGCTGCAAAAAGACAATTTGGTACAACCGATGTTATCGGCAAAATAGTAATGCTGAAAGATGACAGTGTTTTTGTTCCGCATAAAGTAACGGCGGTTGCAAAAAAATGTCCGCAAAACTCTTCGATAAAATTTGAGATGTTATTGCCCATAAGAGAATCGAAAGAAGATGCATTGAACAGTGAAAACTGGTTTAACTTTTTTCTCAACACATTTGTTGTGCTTGATCCGCATGCCAATATTCCAAGTGTTGAATCAAAGATGAACAAGTTTTATGCTGAAGATTCAAAAGATGCGGTAAAATCTTTAACAGCAAAGTTTGGGCCCGAAGTAACATGGAAAAGTGAATATTTGTTACAGCCGTTGCTCGACATGCATATGAGCACTGAATTACCCGCACAAAACGGTCTTACTGATGCAAGTAATCCCATGTACTCATACATACTTTCAGGAATTGCCTTGTTTGTGTTATTGATCGCCTGTATCAATTTTGTTAACCTTACAGTTGCACGTTCTGTAAAACGGGCTAAAGAGATCGGCATAAGAAAAGTTGTTGGCGGAGACAGGAGACAACTCATCATACAATTTTTAAGTGAATCATTTTTGCTTTGCACAATTGCATTTGTACTTGCGGTAGCATTGGTACAACTTATACTGCCTGTATTCAATGATCTTTCAAACAAAGCACTTGCTCTTTCTTATTTGTTCGATGCGAAACTTGTTGCCGGCTATATATTTCTTTTCATTCTCACAGCTTTGCTTGCAGGTTTTTATCCGGCACTTGTATTGTCGGGGTATAATCCGGTGCAGGCTTTGTACAGTCGTTTTAATATTGGCGGTAAAAATTATTTACAGAAATCGCTTGTTGTTTTGCAGTTTGCACTTGCTTCATTTTTGATTATAGCAACATTTACTATTTATAAACAATTTAATTTTTTAACTACAGAAAAATTAGGATACGATGATAATGATCTTGTGATCATTCACAAAGATTTTAAAACGCATGATGAAGCCGAGATCTTTAAAAACGAATTGCTGAAAGATCCGGATATAATAAGTATTGCGCCGCACAACGGCGGGCAGTGGCGCACGGTAGCAAAAATCAATAACGATTCCACTATAAATTTCGATTTGGAAACAGTTGATGAAGCCTATTTATCCACGTTGAAAATTCCTTTGGTGCAGGGAAGAAATTTTTCTGCTGATTTCCCTTCTGATTCTGCAAATTCCGTTTTGGTAAATGAATCATTTGTAAAACAGGCGGCATGGAAAAGTCCAATCGGTAAGACTGTGAATTTCTGGTATAATAATAAAAGATATTCAGTAATTGGTGTAGTGAAAGATTATCATTATGCATCGTTAAATGAAAAGATAGGCCCGCAATTATTTACAATGAAAAAGGATAATAATTATGGAATGGTGTATATTAAAATAAAACCAGGGACAGATGCGGCAAGTCTTAAGCAAATTCAAAAAACATTTAAGCAGCTATTCCCGTTAAGCCCGTATAACTATACATTCATGAATGAGCAAAATCTAAAAAATTATGAAGCAGAAGCAAAATGGAAACAGATCATGTTGTTCGGTGCTATTCTTACAATTTTCATTTCATGTATAGGGTTATTTGGATTGTCTGTTTTATCTGCGGAAAAACGCACAAAAGAAATCGGCATTCGAAAAGTATTGGGAGCCTCAGTAAAAACGGTTATAAAGATTCTTTCCAAAGATTTTTTAAAGCTTGTATTTATTTCGTTGATTATTGCAATACCTGCTGCATGGCTGGCCGCAAACAAATGGCTGGGGAATTATCCTTATCGCATTTCACTTAACTGGTGGTTGTTTGCATCTGCAGGAATATTGGTAATATTGATTGCACTAATAACGGTAAGCTTCCAAGCAATAAAAGCAGCAATAGCAAACCCGGTGAAATCATTACGCACAGAGTGAAGGTGCTTGTGAAACGATTCACAGTACCGTCCTATCATAAAGGAGAGGGATAGAGGGTGAGGTATAACACTCTCCGCCTGAGGCGGAGGATAAGAAAGTTTTATGTTTCGCAATTATTTTAAAACTGCATTTCGCAACCTGCGTAAAAATAAGTTGTATGCTGCTATCAATATTGTTGGATTAACAGCAGGTCTTGCCGCCTGCCTGCTGATCGGTGTGTACATCATGCACGAATTGAGCTACGATAAATTCAATGCAAATGCCAACCGTATTGTGCGTGCAACGATGGAATATAAAAGTGCCGGAACAGTTAATACTACTGCGACTACCGGAACAAAAGTCGGACCGCAATTTAAACGCATTTTCCCCCTCATTGAGGAATATGCACGAACTTTTATCAGTCACAACGTAGTAAAGAGTGGCGAAAAAATCTTTGATGAACCTCGCATATTATATGCGGATCCGGCATTCTTTAAAATATTTTCTTTTCGTATAGTTGAAGGGGATGCATCAACGGCCTTGAATGCACCGGATAAAATTGTGATCACACAATCAATGGCAAAAAAATATTTTGGCAGCGAAGATGCATTGAACAAAACACTCACAAGCGGCGGAAAAGATTTGCGTGTATCGGCAGTGTGTGAGGACGTGCCGCAGAACTCACAGGTAAAGTTTGATTTTGCAACACGGTTCCTGAATCTTGGAAAGGGTGTGGAAGATGAAACATGGTGGACAGCAAACTGGATAACCTATTTTTTAGTACGTGATGAAAAAAACATTCCGCAGCTTCAGCAGCAAATTGATGAATACATGAAGACGCCTGCGGTTAGAGCAGATGCTGAAATTAAGGGAAATGATTATCTCACGTATCATTTGGAGCCACTTACCAAAGTTCATTTATACTCTTCACTCGAAGGTTTTGAACCAAATGGCAGCATTACCTACATATATATGTTTGGTGTAATTGCCTTATTGATCCTGATTATCGCATGCGCCAACTATACAAATCTTGCAACAGCACAATCGTCAGGACGCAGCGGGGAAATCGGGATGCGCAAAGTTATGGGTGCAACAAAGCGGCAGGTGTTTATGCAGTTTATAAGTGAATCATCGCTTATTACTTTTATTGCTGCCATACTTGCCCTTGGACTCAGTATTTTGCTAATTCTCTGGTTCAATGGTATAACAGGAAAACAATTTACAACTGATGTATTGTTGAAACCAATTCCTCTTGTGTCACTTATTATCTTTACACTCCTCGTAAGTTTTTTTGCCGGGCTTTATCCTGCACTTATTTTATCCGGCACTAAGATAATAGGTGTATTAAAAAAGGGATTCAATTTTACGGGTGGCAATAACATGTTGCGTAAAACTTTAATTGTTGCGCAGTTTGGCATTTCAGTATTCCTCATCATTTACACCGTTATCATATTGCAGCAAATGCATTACATGCAGACGAAGAACCTGGGTTATGATAAAGAACATATAGCAGTGCTGCCCATTGGTGGCAGCATGCTGCAAAATTTTCAAAGTTTGAAAGATGCATTTGCGCAGGTAAAAGGTGTTGAAGGAGTTACGGCTTCTTACGAAACGCCTGAATTCGTGGAGTGGGGCGATGGCATTACCGCTATCGACGAAAAAGGTAAACATGATGTTTCTCTTAATGCCATGCCTGTCGACCTTGACTTTATTAAAACAATGAAAATGCAATTGGTTTCCGGCCGCGATTTTCGGCAATCAGATTTTGCAATGATGGATACAGGTAATAACAACGCGAATTATCATCTTCCGTACATCATCAATGAAACACTTGCAAAAAGAATTGGCTGGACGCCGCAACAAGCAATCGGCAGGCAGATAGAGAACAGGGTTACTGGTCCTGTTGTAGGCGTTGTAAAAGATTTTAATTTCAGCAGCTTGCACGATCCTATTGGCCCGCTTGTTATGTTTCTTGGCCGCGATTTTTCACGCAACTTCATCCTGCGTATTAATGGCAATGATATGCAGCAAACGTTGGGGCGCCTCGAAATGGTGTGGAAGCAACGTGTTCCCGACAGGCCATTTAATTATCATTTTTTGGATGATGATTATAACAAACTCTATCTCGCAGAGCAGCGTTCATCTGAGTTATTTAGTATTGCATCAGGTCTTGCCATCATGCTGGCATGCTTAGGCTTGTTTGGTCTTGCTGCTTTTACAACAGTTCAGCGTACAAAAGAGATCGGCATAAGAAGAGTGCTGGGAGCAAACGTAAGCAGCCTCACCTTGCTTCTCACGAAAAGTTTTTTACAGTTGGTTGGTCTTGCAATTGTAATCGCTATTCCGCTTGCATGGTGGGCAGGCGACAAATGGTTGCAGGGTTTTGCTTTTCGCATACACGAACAGGCATATGTATTTGTTGTCACGGCGATAATAACAGCAGTGATCGCTTTCTGTACAGTGGGCTACCATACCATAAAGGCCGCACTAATGAACCCTGTAAAAAGTTTGAGAACGGAGTAATTTTTTCGTGGGATATGAAATGTCAAATGTAGAAGGAAAGAGAAAATTTTTTTCCCAGACTCAACTAAAAACTGACCAATTTCAGAACGTACAGGTGCCGCCTGTACCGAACGGTACGTTCGGGCGGGAGTACATCTACATGCGACACGCAGGCAACAATGCCAAATAAATTTACCGCTGCCGTAACATTATTATTCTTTCAATCGTCCAATAAAAAAATATTTGCATGCTGAAAAATTATTTGAAAGTCGCGTTGCGCAACTTGTGGAAGAATAAAGCATTTTCCGCAATTAATATCATTGGGCTTTCTGCAGGCCTTGCTGTTTGCCTGCTGATCGTTTTGTATGTAATTAACGAACTCGGTTATGACAAATACAATGCAAATGCCGATCGCATTTACCGCATTGATGCAGATATTTTTTTCAACAACACATTATTTACCGCAGCAACATCTCCAGAACCGTTTGCCCCGACGCTTATGCGAGAGTATCCGCAGGTGGAGCAAATGGTAAGACTTAATTCGCAGGGAGATATATTGATAAAAAAAGGCAACCAGAATATCCAGGATCATCATGCCGTGTTTGCTGACTCCACTTTTTTTAAAGTATTTACGGTTCCAATGATCAAGGGCAATCCTGCAACTGCTTTGAACGGGCCCAATTCAATTGTCATAGACGAAACAGCTGCCAAAAGATATTTCAACAGCACCGATGTTGTAGGCAAAACATTATATGTAGATAATTCAACAAATTGTAAAATAACCGGTGTAATAAAAGATATACCGAGGCAATCCCATTTTCATTTCAGCTTTATAAGGCCATTGATGGATACCTATCGCGGTAACGCAAATGAATGGCTGAACAATAGCAATCAATCTTATATTTTGGTAAAACAAGGTGTTACACAGGCGGCTATGCAGGCGCATGTTGACGAGATCGTGCAAAGATATGTGTATAAAGAGCTCGAATCTTTGTTTCATGCTTCTGCAAAGGATTTGCAGCACCAGGGGAATTATTTTCGTTTTCATTTAATGCCGCTCACAAATATCCACCTGCATTCTGATAAATCTTACGAATTTGAAGCAAACGGAAATATAACGTATGTCTATATTTTTTCTATGATCGCTGTTTTTATTTTACTGATCGCCTGTGTGAACTTCATGAACCTGTCTACTGCACGTTCGGCCAACAGGGCAAAAGAAGTCGGTATCAGGAAAGTGTCCGGCTCATCACGTGCACATCTCATCACGCAGTTCTTAACAGAAT
>DATBFI010000596.1:0-13411 GCA_036558585.1 Chitinophagaceae bacterium | reverse complement strand
TTTCTACATGGGATGCAGGCATTAATGCGAATAAAGCAGCATGGCAGGTTTTGAGAAATGGTGGCCGTGCATTAGATGCAGTTGAGCAGGGTGTAATGGTTACTGAATCAGAGCAGGGATGCTGTGTTGGTTTAGGCGCCTATCCTGATCGCGATGGTTATGTAACACTCGATGCAAGTATTATGGATGAATATGGCAATTGCGGCGCAGTTGCTTTCCTTGAACGAATTAAACATCCCATCTCTGTTGCAAGACGTGTGATGGAAAAAACACCACATGTATTGCTGGTGGGGAGCGGTGCGCAACAGTTTGCACTAAGTGAAGGTTTTAAACTGGAAGAAGAAAAATTATCCGATGATGCGAAAAAGGCTTATGGAGAATGGTTAAAAAAATCGCAATACAAACCGGTTATAAATATTGAAAACACAAAGAGACAAAATTCTTATGTTCCCACTAAGCTTAATGGGTTATGGAATCATGATACGATTGGTATGATCGCGATTGATGCAAAAGGAAATCTAAGCGGCAGCTGCACAACCAGTGGCCTGGCATTTAAAATGCGTGGACGCGTGGGGGATTCGCCTATCATTGGCGCAGGGTTATATGTGGATAATGAAGCAGGCGCTGCTGTTGCCACAGGCGTTGGCGAAGAGGTATTGAAAATTTGCGGCACTCATCTTATTGTTGAACTTATGCGTCAGAACATTTCTCCTGAAGATGCTTGTAAAAAAGCGGTGGAAAAAATTATAAAAAGAAACGGAGATAAAATAAAAGATATACAGGTTGGATTTCTTGCGATTAATAAAAAGGGTGAGTATGGTGCATACAGCGTTCAGCGCGGATTTAATTATGCACTCTGTTATGCTGATGATAATAACAGGTTGGCCGATGCGAAGCACGTATTACCTTGAGACAATTCACCTTAATCTTCCGTTCCGGCTCAGTCCTTCGATATTTTAATTCTCTTGAGCAAAAATTGAAATGAGTTTCACTTTAGAAATAGCAGTATTTAATATTTCCTCAGCACTCTCCGCAGCAACAGCAGGCGCCGACAGAATCGAACTTTGCGAAAATCCCGTCGATGGTGGTACAACTCCGTCTTTTGGCACACTAAAAATTGTAAGAGAAAAAATAAATATTCCGGCATTTCCTATCATTCGTCCCCGGGGAGGTGATTTTCTATATTCTGATGAAGAATTTGACGTAATAAAAAAAGATGTACAGCTGATTAAAGATTTAGGATTTGAGGGAATTGTTGTTGGATTGCTCAGGAAGGATGGAACTATAGACACCCGGCGAACGGGAAAACTTGTTGAATTAGCTTACCCGATGGAAGTAACTTTCCATCGGGCGTTTGACAGGGCAACAGAACCCTTACATGCATTGGAAGAAATTATTATTTGTGGTTGCCAGCGAATTCTTACAAGCGGTCAGGCACCTAATGCCATTGACGGAAAAGAATTACTCAGGCAATTAATCGAGCGTGCTGATGAAAGAATTGTAATCATGCCCGGTAGTGGTGTAAGGAGCAATAACATTGCTGAATTAGCTGCTTATACTCATGCGCACGAATTTCATTCTTCAGCAAGAAAAGTGATTCCATCTCAAATGAAGTTTATACAAAAAAGTATGAAAGAAAATGTAGAAAATATTTTGGTTGACATTGAAGAAATAAAAACGATGAAAGAAGTTTTAATTAAGTTCGAGCCCTCTGAACCTGCCTAAATGGAGACTTACGAACGCATTGTTTGCAGAACGATCAATAGTGATTTATTGCTTAAAATATTTTTTTCCTTTTGCAATATCCAGGTCAAGTACTTCATACTTTTCGGGATTGGGCCAACTGTAATGCCACCATTCTGTTTCAAATAATTTAAATCCGTATTTCTCCATTGTTTCTCTAAGCAGTTTCCTGTTTGCCAGTACAGTTGCAGGCAAGGCATTAAAATCCTGATGAGCAGTATCTGTAAAATTATCAAAACCTGTTCCCATATCTAATTCCTTTTTTGTGCTAAGATCAATGATCGTGAGATCTACTGCGATGCCCCTGTTGTGGCCACTTCCTTTTTTTGGATCAGCCACATAACGTTCATCATGCACGAGTTCCCAAAATTTTTCCGTGACTGAGTAAGGCCGGTATGCATCAAAAATTTTTATTCCGTATCCTTTTGTATTAAGTTCCTGCTGCACCCGCAATAAAGCTTTTGCAGCGGGCAAACGCAGGTAAGTATCTTTTATTTTTCCACGATACATTTTTTTATGCATAAAATTATTTTTAGTTGCATATCTTAGCTCCATTCCTACCAATAGAATAAATGACTTTAAACCGACCATTGTTTTATTGGAATCTGCTTTAACCGTTTCTGAAAAAAGTGCTTTATTATCAATAACTTGTAAACCATTTTCCCTCTTCGGCACGATAATTGACGCCTGAGAGAAGCTCAAAGAAATAGTCAGAAATAAACAAACGACCGTTAGCGAAAAAGAGTGGACAGATTTCAACATATTCCTTAACCCTATTTACAAAATTTTAATGAAGACATTATATACAATACTACTTACCTGTTTTGTAATTCCAAGAAATACAAATAGCAACGCTTTGTCCATTTGCGATACTAATATGCAGGTATCGTCAAAAAAGGTTTTACAAAATATTGCTTCAGAAAACTCAGTAAAATTATCCAATAAAACTTCTCCTAAAAAAGACAAAAGTTTATTTGGAATCGCAAGTTTTTACAGCCCCGACCTGGAAGGTACGGAAACCGCAACAGGAGAAATATTTGAACATGACTGTCTTACAGCGGCAAGCAATAATTTCAAATTAAATACGTGGGTCAAGGTAACCAATTTGCGTAACGGTAAATCCGTAGTGGTTCGCATTAACGACAGGATGCATCCAAGAATGGCAGAAAAAGGAAGGGTTGTAGATCTTACAATTTCGGCCGCAAAAAGAATCGGACTTACATTTCTTGCCGGTTTAGCGAAAGTAAAGGTAGAACCGGTCAAGCCTAAATAATTCTATATGATGTAAAAGAAGCTGTTAGAGAAAACAGCTTTTTTTATTTGCATACCGACTAACTATCGCATCTTTTTTACTCGTAACGTAAGGCTGTAATTGGGTTCAATTTTGAAGCTTTTATCGCGGGCCATAACCCGGCTAATAAACCTACACCGCTGCAAATAATAATTCCCATTACTACCCATGCCCAGGGTACTACAAAACCGGTTTTTAAAAACATAGCGAATAAATTGCCTACAAGCACACCTAATACGATTCCAAAAAGCGCACCCAATAAACTGATAATCGTTGATTCAAATAAAAACTGTTGCCTGATATTTTGTCTTTTGCCACCAATAGCCTTAATCAGCCCTACCTCTCTCGTTCTTTCATTAACCGCGACAAGCATAATATTCATTAGGCCAATTGCGGCACCTACTAATGTAATTAAACCAATAGCGCCTGCAGCGCCCTGTATGCTACCCAATAACCCAATAAAAGTTTCAGCAAGCTTATCACTTTTCTCAATCGCAAAATTTTCATCTTCGATTGGCGTCAATTTTCTGATGCCCCTGAATACACTTGTTGCTTCGTTTACAGCACCATCCAATTGCTGAACATCATTTGCCATAACACCGATTGTAAAAGAAGGAGAAATATTACTCATTCTTCTTACATTATTATAAGTAGTGATCACAACATTATCGGCGCGGAGCAATGCACTTGAACCTTTACTTTTTAACACCCCGATCGCACGGTATGGAATTCCACCAACATTAACAATTTTGTCAACAGCCTTGGAAGCGTTATTTGATCCAAATAATTTTGTGGAAACATCGCTGCCAAGCAAACAAACATTACGACCCGTTTGAACGTCCAGCAAATTAAAATTTCTTCCCGCGTCAATACTAAAACCATTTACCTGTAAATAATTTTCATCGCCGCCTTTGATATCCACATTCGGATTTGTTTTTTTGCTTTTATAACGAATCTCATTTGCACCTGGCCCATTCAGCGCAATGCTAACAAGCGCCGGGTAATTGAAGGAGCTTTTAAAGAGTTCCGCTTCGTGCAACTGTATTGGCTTATCAAGATTCGATTTTTTTTGTTTCTTGTTCTTGTCAACCTTTTCTGTGCGACCATTGTCGTTAAAACGGAATCGCTCTTTATAAGAAATAGTAAATCCGTTTGCGCCCATTGTAGAGAAACTCTCACGAAGACTGCTGTTCAGCGCATCAATTGCGGTGATAATCCCAATAAGAGCCATAATGCCAAAAGCAATAATGGAAACGGTTATACCCGTTCTTAACCTGTTACTTCGAACGGTGCGATACGCAAGAGAAAATGAATCCCTGAGTGTCATGATTGTAGAATATTTATGTCTGCCAGTATCAATAGTGCATTTGCCTGACCTCCCAAAATAATTGTAAAGATAAAATCATTGCCTTAGCCGAAATGAAAAATAAGACAGATGGAAAAACTTTTTATTTAAATGGTCAGAAGGTCAGGACGATTATAAACAGACTGGTCGACGTCGGATATAAATTAACTTGTGAACTCGTAAAAACTGTTCTATTAAACTATTGATTAAAAATATAACCAGTTTAATATTAATGACGGAAATATGCCAAGCAAAATAATGATCCCGGCCAATAATATAATTCCGGTTTTAAATGAAGGGGTTATTTCTTCGGTTGCAGAATTACCATCTTTAAAATACATCGCCTGTATCACGCGAAAATAATAATAAACACTTATTGCCGCGAATAAGACTCCGGTTATTACAAGCCAGATATACGAGCCTGTTTTTACAACAGCAGCAAGCATGTAATATTTTGCGAAGAAACCTGCAGTGAGCGGAATTCCGGCAAGTGACAAAAGAAATATTGTATTTGTAGCAGCAAGAACGGGTTGTGTTTTTGCCAAACCATTATAACCTTCAAAAGTGTAATCTTTCATTTTTGCAAGTACTGCAAATATGCCAATGGTAGCCAAACTATATGCCGCTGCGTATAAAATGATTCCTTCGCTGGCAACGTCATTGAGACTCATAAGTGCAAACAACATAAAACCCGCCTGTGCAATGCTTGAATAAGCAAGCATACGTTTTACGCTTTGCTGAAAAACTGCAGTTATATTACCTACAAGCAATGTTGATACAATAATAATGGCAAATATTAGTTTCCAGTCAATAGCAGTATTTGTCTCTGCCATTCGCACTGCACATAACCTGATAAAAGCGATAAAGCCAGCGGCCTTAACAATTGTGGCCATAAAAGAAGTATATACAGTTGGTGCACCATCATATACATCAGGCGTCCAAAAATGAAACGGAGCCGCAGAAACCTTAAACGCCAGCGATACCAGGAGAAACAGGAGGCCCAGTATTTCGAGGAATGATGCCACGCCTTTATAAATAACCTGCGCATTACGCGTTGCTTCCAAATTAAATGTGCCTGTTCCCCCGTACGTAAGCGCAATGCCCATAAGCATTAGGCCGGTGGAGAAAGAACCCATTAAAAAATATTTGAGTGCGGCTTCATTACTTTTTATATTTCTCTTGTCACTGCCCGTAAGTATATACAATGGAATTGTCATGATCTCCATCCCGAGGAAAAGAGTAAGTAAATTGTTATAAAACGAGAGCAGTGCTATACCGCAGAGAACAAAAAATATCAGCGTAAAATATTCCGCTACATACCTGCCGGATCTTTCAATTTCTTTTCCCGAAATTAATACGTATATCAATGTTGAACCTATGGCAATAGAATTGAATAAAAATCCAAACCTGCCATAGTGAAACATGTCGTAAGTGTTGAATGTAAAAAGAGCTTTGCCATATGTATCGGTAATGTTTGCGACAAGAAGTATCAATAATCCAACAGATGCGATATGCTTCAAACTGCTTTTGTTCTTAACAAGAAAACTACAAAGCATCATCACCATACCTAATACTGCCGAAAGTATAATTGCATTCATGTTTTTTTAAGTAGATGCTTTTTATTATGGATGAAATTTAATAAATGTTGCCTGAACTGTGTCGCTAGTCAGTTGTAACATCGGTTGAGGATACACACCCAAAACAACAACAACAATAACCAGGACTGCCAGCATTATTTTTGTTCCGGTAGTTACATCATTTGCATTATCTGTTAATAGAGAATTATTTCCATAAAAAACTCTTTGTATCATATTTAATGTATACACCGCTGCAAGGATGATACTAATTCCCCCGATGGCGGCTATCCATACATTATATCTGAACAAACCGTTGAACATTAAAAACTCTCCTATAAAAGCATTGGTGAGCGGTAAAGCAACATTTGCCAATGCCATTACTGTTAGTAACATCGCAAGTGCAGGAGCACGTCGCGCCAATCCTCCCAACTCGCTGAATTTTCTTGTGCCCAACTGGGTTTCAATTACATCTGCGACTATCCATAATCCGATAACATTCACGCCATGATTAAACATTTGAATCATTACGCCGTGCATACCCACCCGCTGACTTGAAAAAATAGCTGCACACATTAAACCAATATGCGCAATTGAAGAATACGCGATTAAACGTTTCAGATCATCCTGCCGGATAGCAATAAGTGATGCATACAATATTCCTGTTACACAGAGAATAATTATCAGATGACTATAATGCATTGCTGCATGTGGAAACATAGGAAGAAGCCAGCGGATAACACCAAATAACCCCATTTTTACCATGACACCACTTAATATCATTGTAACGGCCGTAGGTGCCTGTTCATAAGTATCAGGTTGCCATGTATGGAAGGGAAATACTGGCATCTTGATAGCAAAAGCTATAAAGAATAACCAGAATAAAAAATTTTCTTCGGGGGCTGAAAGTTTCACATGATAAAAAGATTGTAAAGCAAATGAATGGTCCGTTGTTTTAAAATAAAGAAATAAAATACCTACAAGCATTAATAATGAGCCGGTAAAAGTGTAAATAAAAAATTTGAAAGTAACCTGTATTCTTTTTTCACCACCCCAGGAAGAACAAAGAAAATACGCCGGCACTAATGCAAGTTCCCAGAAGAAATAGAACAATAAACAATCTGTTGCAAGAAACACACCCATTAACCCTGTTTGCATTAATAACATTAATCCGTAAAAATTACCAGGCTTCTTATAAGAGTTTTTATATACTGAAGCAAATACAATGGGAAAAGCGATTGAATTCAGCAAACAAAGCATTTTACCCATGCCATCCAAACCAATGCTAAACCTGCTTCCCAAAGAAGGTAACCAGGTTGCATCAAATGATAATGAGGGTATACCCAAAAAACTATATGTTCCTGCAAAGGCTGTCGCCAGGGTGAGTATGGATGCGAACAGTGACCAGCTTTTAGCATCTCGCTCACTGCTTATAAAAAAACAAAGTAAGCCGGACGCCAACGGAATCAATATGAGTAACAATGCAATCATCTTTGCTTTATTATTTTACTACCGCTAAAATATTTTTTGCAGGAAAGCCAGGATAATTTCCTGGTTCCAAAATACCAGGAACAAAACTGTTATTGATAATACCATGAACAAAATATAATTACCTACTTGTCCGCTTTGCAACAGACGTAACTGCCTGGCAGAGTAGTTCACAAAACGTCCAGTTCCATTTACAATGCCATCAATGATCGATTTATCAATAACAGTATTTAAAAATCCTGCAATACTGTTTAATGGTTTTACAATAATTGAATTATACAACTCATCTATATACCACTTATCGGCAAGTATTTTTTTGAAGCCTGTGTATACGCCGGCAAATTTTTTAACAGCAAAAAGTTTATTTGCCAGGAGAGCAATGATAATAAGACCTACTGCGGTCCCCGCTAAAAGATAATATTCTTTAACAGCAACATGTGCTCCTTCAGGAACTGAAGCAGGAACAACAGGTGATAAAAAATCGTTGAGATAGTGATGTCCCCCAAAAGCTTCAGGTAGTTGTACAAAACCGCCAACAGCAGATAATATGGCAAGCACAATCAGCGGTACCGTCATAGCTAAAGGTGATTCGTGCAAATGATGCTCCTGTTCAGGTGTTCCTCTGAAGCCTCCATAAAAAACAAGCATCAATAAACGAAACATATATATAGCGGTTAACACCGCGGCAAAAGAGGCAAACCAAAAGAGCACACGGCTGTGCGTATAAGTAGCAATTAATATTTCATCCTTTGAGATAAAACCGGAAGTGAAAGGAAAACCGGATATTGCTAATACGCCAATCAAAAAAGTAAAGTAGGTAACCGGAAGTTTTTTTCTTAGACCGCCCATCTTTGTTATATCCTGTTCGCCATTCATAGCATGTATTACCGATCCTGCAGCAAGAAATAGCAAGGCTTTGAAAAAAGCGTGTGTCATTACATGGAACACACCCGTAGTATATGCACCTACACCCAAAGCTAAAAACATAAACCCCAGCTGGCTTACTGTTGAATAGGCAAGTACTTTTTTAAAATCATTCTGGTAAAGCGCAATTGTCGCAGCAAGAATTGCAGTCGTCAGTCCCACTATTGCCACTACATCCCGCGATAAATGACTTAATGAATAGAGCGCATTGCTTCTTGCGATCATGTAAATACCTGCAGTAACCATTGTTGCGGCATGAATTAAGGCCGATACAGGGGTGGGCCCGGCCATTGCATCAGGCAACCATGTGTATAATGGAATTTGCGCGCTCTTACCCACCGCACCCACAAATAATAATAACGTTATTGCTGTTACATCCGGGGGCGACAACGCACTGGCCTGTTCAAATACTTCAGTGTACGTAGCAGTTCCGAGCTTATTTAAAATCCAAAAAATGGCAAGCAAAAAACCGAGATCGCCAATACGGTTCATTACAAAAGCTTTTGTTGCCGCATAATTATAACTGTCATTTTTAAACCAGAACCCGATCAACAGATAAGAGCATAGCCCTACTCCTTCCCAACCTATGAACATTACTACATAATTCGCCCCAAGCACAAGTAGCAACATGGAGAACACGAAAAGATTGAGATATGAAAAGTATCTGCCAAAATGCTCCGTTGGTTCTGCATGCATATACGAAGTAGAATAGAGATGTATAAGAAAACCAACACCTGTAATAATGAGCAGGAAAATAACAGACAATTGATCAACCTGAAAGGCAAAGGGAATTTGAAAACTTTCCGTATCAATAAAGTCAAAATAATGGACTACAATGCCACCATTATTTTTTACATCAAAGAAGAGAATGATGCTGATAATAAATGATAAAAGGACAACGCCGCTTCCGATTATGCTGATAGTATTTTTTGACAATGATCTTCTGAAAAGGCCATTTATCAAAAACCCAAGCAAGGGAAAAAATGGTACCAGGAAAATTAGATTTATCATGCCTTGCCCCTAAGGGAATTTATCCTAAATCCGTCTTGCGGACTTAAGAATTACTAAAATCATAGACGCCAACTTTCCCTGTATCAGGGCGCGTCCTAATTCTTTAACCTGTTCAGAAAGTTAATATCCACGCTATGTACATTTCTGTACATCATCACAATTATTGCCAAGCCAACACTCACTTCTGCAGCCGCTACCACCATAATAAAGAAAACAAATACCTGTGCCTCTATACCGGCATTAGTATTGGTATTGACAGCAAGTGCACTGTTATAATGCATTTTAGAAAATGCAACCAGTAAAAGGTTTACCGCATTCAGCATTAATTCAATACACATAAAAATAATTATAGCATTACGGCGGGTTACTACACCCACCACGCCGATGCAGAATAAACACGCTGCTAATGCTATATAATATTGAATTGGCATGCCCTAAATCCTAAACGGACTTTTAAAAATTAATAAATAGTTTTCTTCCCCTTACTCTTTCTTTCCAATCACTACCGCACCAACCATTGCGCTCAAAAATAATACACTGCTTATTTCAAACGGCAAAGCATATTCCCTGAATAATACTTTGCCGAGATCCTGGATCAACCCGATATTACCTTGTCCCATCAATATATTTTTTTCGGAAATATCAGTAGCAGATCTCGATGCTGAAATAAATATCCAAAGCAAAAGACCGCCTGATATTACTCCAAAGAATTTCATCCATATATTTCTCTGGCGTTCTGTTTCTACGTTAAGATTCATCAGCATAATTACGAACAGGAACAGTACCATAATAGCACCTGCATATACAATGATATTCACGATTGCAAGAAACTGTGCATTAAGTAAAAGGTAATGCCCGGAGATAGTAAAGAATACAATAATCAACCATAAAACACTATGCACAGGATTTTTGCTGATGAGTACCATGATAGCACTGAACAGCGCAAGAACACTTAAGAACCAAAATAAAATTTCAGTAATGCTCATGTATTAATTGGTCAATTTGAAAATTAGGCAGCGGTGGTTAAGCGTTTTATTTATTTTCAAATTTCTTCTCCCTTCGCTTTTGCAAATTCGGCAGCCTCTGTTTTGGGATTTGGTATCAATAAATCTTCTTTTGTGTAAATAAGTTTTTGACGTGCATAGTTTGATGGCGTAAAAGTTTCACTCAGGTAAATTGCATCTTTGGGACAAGCCTCTTCACACAAGCCACAAAAAATGCAGCGCAACATATTTATTTCATAACGTGCAGCATATTTTTCCTCCCGATATAAATTTTCTTCTCCGGGTTTACGTTCTGCCGCCTCCATTGTTATTGCTTCAGCAGGACATGCTAGAGCGCATAATCCGCATGCCGTGCAGCGCTCTCTTCCCTCTTCATCCCTGTTTAATACATGCAATCCTCTGAATACAGGGCTAAATGGTCTCTTTTCCTCGGGGTAATTTATGGTTGGTTTCTTTCTGAAAATATGACTAAAAGTAATAGACATGCCTTTGAGTATTGCAGGTAAATAAATCCTTTCCCAAAAACTCATCGGCCTGCGGTCTACTTCTTTTGCTCTATGTGTTAATGTCGGCATTATAATTTCTTCCGCTTTGTCTTTTTGAAGCTCGGCAAAAAGGCTTGCAAAAATATTTTTCTAATCTGTTGTTACCAATTTTATCTCACAATATTGATAATGTTTTGCATTTTATTTTTGTTACCAACTTTCGATTTTCTGTCAACTCCTGTTGTGTCACTCCCTTGTACGTTCCGACCTTTTATGAGCCGCCTCTTCTTTCATTCCTCGTCCGTCCGGTCAGGCTGGCTTCCAGGAAGTCAAGCTATCATGATTTGTTTATCTTTTGTGGTAACATATCATTTATCTAACTCTAATCACATCCAGCTTACTATTTGTGTAGCCAAAGAACTAATGCGCCTGTGACAATCATGTTAACCAAAGCCAGTGGTATTAATTTTTTCCAGCCAAGATTCATTAGTTGATCATAACGGAACCGGGGCAGCGTCCAGCGTATCCACATAAATACAAAAATGAAAAAGCAAACCTTTATAAACAATGCTAAACCTCCAAGAACCGTTGCAACATTTGTTGATAGTGTGCTTTCATTAAAAAAAGGAATATCATAACCACCAAAAAACAATGTAGCAATAATGGCACTGCTGATAAACATGTTGATATACTCAGCAAAGAGATAAAAGCCAAGTTTCATGGATGAATATTCCTGGTGGTACCCCATATTCAATTCATTTTCCGCTTCAGGAAGATCAAATGGAGCACGGTTGCATTCTGCAAGGGCACAAACAAAAAATATAAAGCAGCCCAAAGGTTGATAAATAACATTCCAAAGACCGTTCATTTGCTGTTCAACGATAGTTTTTAAACTCAATGAACCCGTGAGCATGAGCAATGCAATTAGTGAGATCCCCATTGCAAGCTCATAACTGATTACCTGGCTTGCACCACGTAGTGCGGCCAGCAAAGAAAACTTATTGTTTGATGCCCAGCCGCCAATCATTATGCCATATACACCAAGACTTACCACACCAAAAATATACAGAATACCTATATTGATATCAGCGATCTGCAGGTTAATTGTTCTTCCAAACAATTCCAGTTTATTCCCCCATGGAATAACTGCACAGGTCATCATTGCGGTAAGCATAGCAAGTGATGGGCCCAATACAAAAAGTAATTTACTGGAACTGTTAGGAATGATCTCTTCTTTAAAAAATAATTTCATCCCATCTGCCAGTGGTTGTAAAATACCGAATGGGCCGGCGCGATTAGGCCCGCGCCTGTCCTGGATTACAGCAGCCACTTTGCGTTCCGCATAAGTAGCATACATGGCTATAACCAAGGATGCTGTAATGATTACTGCAATTAAAATTAGTTTTTCAAGAATAAAGCCCCAGTCAATAACAAGCAAATAATTCATTATGTAAACTTTTTAAAGCGTTTTCACATTCTATACAGTTTTTTTATTGCCGGTAATATCCGTTTCTTTCCCATTTTCATTAAAATCATCGCTTGTTGCAGGGCCTTCTATTAAACTTAAATCAATTGTTGGCTTATTGACCTCGCTCACCTCATGAATATCCATAAATATTCTTGGCTTACGGCTATCCATTAGTTTTCCAAATGTTTCTTCTCCCTGCTTTACACCTTTATACTTGTTCTGTGCAATAACAGAATGGCGGTTAACGTTTGTTGGCCCCTCAATTACCCAATCGCTCACATGCTTTTTTTCAAAGCGGCATTCATTACAAATCCAGCCCGGTTTGCCCTCAGCCGTATCCATTACTTCACCCCATTCATCTTTTCTTGCTGTTACGCGAAATACTTCATCACCCCTCATCCATAATTGTACATAACCGGCACAAGTTGGGCAATCCCTATGCGCATTCACGGGTTTCGTAAACCACACACGATTTTTAAAGCGAAATGTTCTGTCCGTTAAAGCACCAACAGGACAAACATCAATTACATTACCAATAAAATCATTATCGAGTGATTTTGCAATATAGGTAGCAATTTCAGCATGATCACCCCTATCCAAAACGCCATGCACCCTTTTATTTGTTAACTGGTCAGCAATGTACACACAACGATAACATAAAATACAACGAGTCATATGCAATTGTATGTAAGGACCCAGATCATGTTTCTCAAATGTTCTGCGCTGGAACTCATAACGGGTGCCTGCTTTGCCATGCTCATAACTAAGATCCTGCAAATAACATTCCCCCGCCTGGTCGCAAATAGGACAATCAAGCGGATGATTTATCAAAAGTAACTCAACCACACCTGCCCTTGCTTCTAATACGCGGCTGCTTGTTATATTTTTAACCTCCATTCCATCCATCACTGGTGTACGACAACTTGCAACAAGCTTTGGCATCGGTCTCGGGTCTTTTTCGCCCCCTTTAGAAACTTCTACCAAACATGTTCTGCACTTACCACCAGTGCCTTTAAGTTTAGAATAATAACACATTGCAGGTGGTGTTACCTCTCCGCCTATCATACGCGCAGCCTGG
>DATBFI010000595.1:0-5357 GCA_036558585.1 Chitinophagaceae bacterium | reverse complement strand
AAAATTATCTTTATGCAAAGCAGAACTGTAAGGTTGAACATAATCGGTTGTTGCAATTGTATGTTCACCTAAAGAAGCATAATAGCTGTGCACAAAATAACAGTAGCTGTTTTCCTTTACATTTTTAAACAAATCAGTTTTGAGATTGTAAATATTATTCCAACCAATCTGCGGAACCTTGCCCCCATCCCCTAGAGGTGAAGTAAACCCGCTTGCTTCTTCCAACGTATGTGTTTCAGAAATAACTAAAGTTTCATTCAGTTGTTGTATTAATTGTTCTTCTTTCGCTTTTTGGGGAACAATTTTTTTGGGTCGGAATAATTTTACTTCTTCATCAAAAATTTCCAAACAATCAGTATTATTCTCTTCAGAGTATTTACACATTAACTGCATGCCCAAACAGATTCCTAAAACCGGTTGTTTAAGATGTTTAATTAGTTTGTCCAAGCCTCTTTCTTTTAAGTAACGCATGGCACTGCTTGCTTCACCAACACCTGGAAAGATGACTTTATCAGCTGATTTTATTTGTTCATGATTGTCTGTCACAACAGCTTGAACCCCGATTCGTTCTAAAGCATAGAGAACACTCTGAATATTTCCGGCGTTATACTTTATTATTACAAGATTCATAACTATAGCGGTTCATTTATTAATCCATAATTTAATCCATAAGTTTCTATTTCCTCACACCTTTGTCGGAAATAATCTTCTAAATTACTTTCATGAATCAGACCGACTACTTTATCATATCCCGTTATAAAAGAATTAATAACACTTGGAAATTCATGTCCCCATTCTTCGAAAAGCCTAATTGAAAGTTCTGCTTTGTATAGCATAATATCTATCGTATCAGCAATATGAACAGATACTTTTGAAAATTCTTTTATTACTTTATTTGCTTCAGCCATACTTGGATTTAAGAATAGTCCTTTCGGAGAAAATATTTTATCTAATTTTTTCTTATAGTCCTTCAAAAGTTTTGAAGTGTCATTGCCTAATTCAAGTTGATAAAATTCTTGTACCTGTTTAAACTTTGAATGCAGCTTTTCAATTTCTTCAATCAAATCTTCTTTGCTTAATTGTGAGAGATACTTATTCAACCCTTTTTTTGAAAGCATAATTATCGTAGTATAGAATTTAAGAATTTTGTAGTTGCCTGCTCTACATCATTTGCATTCTCCAAAGCTTTGATAAACGCCGTTCCAATAACTGCGCCGTTTGCATGAGCACAAGCTGCTTCAAATGTTAATTTATCTTTTATGCCGAAGCCAACAATAATCGGGTTTTTCAGTTTCATACATTTGAGTCGTTCCAGATATTTTTCTACTGAAGAAAAATCTTTTTCTTTACCTGTTATCGAAGAAGAGGAAACTGCATATAAAAACCCGGTACTTAATTCGTCCAATTTTTTTATACGTTCTTCTGACGTTTCAGGCGTTACTAAAAAAATAAAATCTAATCCAAATTTATTTATAACTGCTCCATACTCTGTTTCAAATTCGTATTCTGGTAAGTCGGGCAATATCAATCCATCTATTCCAACACTTGAAGCATCTGCACAAAATTTTTCAAAGCCGTATTGCAAGATTGGATTCATGTAGCCCATTAATAATACAGGAAGTTCCACCGCCCCTAAAGGGGAGTTGCGAAACCCATTCAATTGTTCAAAAAGTTTTTTTATTGTCATTCCATTCCGAAGCGCAATAGTACTACTGTGTTGTATTACCGGACCGTCTGCTAATGGGTCGCTGTAAGGCATGCCAAGTTCAATTATATCAACACCATTTGCTTGTAACGCATACATAACTTTTAACGTGTCATCAAGTTTTGGAAAACCGGCAGTGTAGTAAACGTTAAAAATGTTTTGATTTTTCTTTTGAAATAGTTCTTTGGTTCTGCTCATGATTTACCTCACCCTTGGTCCCTCTCCTTGAGGAGAGGGAGACCGGGCTTTGTTTATTTATTTGACTTTAGTAATTACTCATTTATCTTTTTATCAGTGATTAACTTATAATTCAGCTTCATAAATGACTTGCTATTTCGTTAATTGTTTCGAGTACTTTCTTTATGTTGTTTATTACTTCATCATTTGTAAATTTGATGACTGTTATTCCTAACTGTTCTAATTCATTAAGTTCGTCTTTCGTCTTTTCCTTTTGTTTCAAAATTGTTATGAACTGCTCCGTCTAATTCTATTACCAATTTCTTTTCGTGACAATAAAAATCTACAATGTATTTATCAATTGGATGTTGTCTTCTGAATTTTAGTCCGTTTAGTTTTTTGTTTCTTAATTCTCTGCTTCGGTTTCTGTTTGTCGCAATGTTTTTGCATGCTCGTATATTTTAGAAGTTGCATGTTTGTGTAAACTATTATTGTATGAATCGTTTTGCATATTTACCTCACTCTCGGTCTCTCTCCTTGAGGAGAGAGGCCAAGCTTTTGTTTATTAATTTAACTTCAGTGGTGACCTATCCTTTTTAGTGACACATCAACTCTATATCTCTATTGAACAATTCAGAATTCATCTTCTTACTTCTTATTTGCACTTGTATTTAAATATTGCTCAAATAAAATGAACGAGCTTGAACCTTGCTGAATAAAGAACTACAATCAATATGTCACCACAAAAGTTCAACTTTGTTTGATGTTCGACCTCCCTCTTCTCAAGGATAGGGTAAGAGGGTGAGGTCTGCTCATCAAAGTTCAAACCGTACAAGTGTGCGACGCAACAAAAGCTTAATATATATTCTTGCCTTGGCTCATAAAAAATTTCATCATACTTCGCTTTGTTCAAAGTCTCCCTTTAGGGAGATTTAGAGGGTTTTCATATACGTCGCTAAATCTTTATCGCCTCTGCCGCTCAAACATATCACTACAACATCATTCCTTTTAAAATGCATTTGATTCAATGCAGCTAATGCATGCGCGCTTTCCAATGCAGGAATAATGCCTTCGAGTTTTGCAAGTTCAAACGCAGCCTCCAACGCTTCATCATCTGTTGCACTCAAAAATTTTGCACGACCACTCTCATACAAATGCGCATGCAAAGGACCTATGCCCGGATAATCCAAACCCGCTGATATGCTGTGTGGCTCTACAACCTGGCCATCTTCAGTTTGCATCACTAAACTTTTGCTGCCATGCAACACACCCGGTTTTCCAAGCTTCGTTGTCGCCGCACTATGACCACTTTGCAAACCAAGACCAGCGGCTTCAACAGCGATCAGCTGCACGTTGAGGTCGTCGAGAAAATGATAAAACGCTCCAGCCGCATTGCTGCCACCGCCAACGCAAGCCATCACATGCGTGGGAAATTCGCTGCCTGTTTTTTCGCGTAATTGTTGTTTGATCTCTTCGCTTATCACACTTTGAAAACGCGTAACCATATCAGGATAGGGATGTGGCCCTACTACACTTCCGATGATGTAGTGCGTGTCAGCAGGATTGTTTATCCAATCGCGAATGGCCTCATTGGTAGCGTCTTTCAACGTTTTGCTTCCGCTCGTTGCAGGAATCACTTTTGCGCCAAGCATCTTCATTCGCGCAACATTCGGCGCCTGCCGCTCAATATCTTTTTCACCCATGTACACAATGCATTCAATGCCTTTCAACGCACACACCGTCGCGGTTGCCACACCATGTTGCCCCGCACCTGTCTCCGCAATAATGCGTTTCTTTCCGAGTCGCAGCGCAAGTAAAATTTGCCCGATCGTATTGTTGATCTTATGCGCACCTGTATGACACAAATCTTCACGCTTTAAATAAATGTTGGTTTGATATTTACCACTCAACCGCCGCGCAAAATAGAGCGGCGTTGGCCTGCCCGCATAATCGCGCAGCAAGTCATGAAACTCTTTCTGAAACGCAGGTTCATATATTATTTCAAGATATCGCGTCTTCAGCTCTTCCACGTTCCGATGCAACATTTCAGGAATATATGCGCCGCCAAAATTTCCATAGTACCCGAAAATATTTGGCTGCTTATATGTTCCCCTGTTGAGCGATGTTGTTACGTTTATCATTGTCTGAACTTTGATTTTAACCTTATTTGTCTGATTGTTCTGATTTTAACCTACTTAAAAATTGGCTTATACTTTTTATTGTATAATCTTTTCCATTCTAAACTATTCTCGCCGAAATTTATCAGTATCGCTGCTGTACGAAGTCTCCAGACTTCGCAGTTTTTATGCGAAAAGTCTCCGAACTTTTTCATATTAATTCAACTTCAATAATTCCACCCATTCCTGCATAATTGGAAGCACTCGAATAGATATAATCTTTGGCATTCCTCACTATACCTGCCCTCACAGGATTCTCATGAATATAATTCAGCTTTGTGTCTGTAAATTCTCTGCTATAACATTCTTCAGGATGATTGTCGTTTGTCCATATCTGCATCTCTTTATTATTGGAGTTATATTTTGCGTAATATTCAAATTGATGCAACATCCATTGTCTTCTGCTTTCTGTTTCACTTTGAATAATCGGCATCATTTCATGGTGTGTAAACTTTTTAAAATCGCGAATAATATCACTCAATGTTTTCTTTTGTTTATCATTTGCTCTTGCTATTAAATGAATATGATTGCTCATAACTACATAAGCATAAAGAATAAGTTGGTTTTGCGATTGAGCGTATTTGAATGCATCTATCACAATATCCTTATAAATTTTTCTCGTAAATAGATCAATCCAGCCACATATTGTGAATGTGAGAAAATGCGGTGCAAATTGGTCTTTTATTGCATATCCTTCTCTAAAGTAAATGCTGTTCATTTTCTGAATTTATTTTTTCAAGTCTAAGAGACTTGACGCATAATTACTGCGAAGTCTGGAGACTTCGCAGAGCCTCCATATTCCATTTAAGTTTTTCAGGCGAATAAGAATAATCAGGTCAAAATCGCGGTTCAGACAATCAACTGTAAAAATTTCAAATCCAGCCATCGTCCAAACTTGTACCCCACTTCTTTAAAATGTGCCACTTCTTTAAAGCCGAAAGCCTCATGCAATTTTAAACTTGCTTCGTTGGTTGCATCAATGCTCGCAATAATGGTATGCATGCTTAATTTTTTTGCGGCATTAATCAAGGGCGGCAATAAAAGTTTACCGATTCCTTTTCCTCTTTCACTGGCTTTTACATACACAGAATTCTCTACAGAATATTTATATGCAGCCCATGCACGAAACGGACCGAAAGAACTAAAGCCTACAATTTTGTTTTCTTCTTCTGCAACAACCACCGGGAAACCTTGCTGCTGTTTTGTTTCAAACCACTGCCGGCGCATCTCCAAAGTATGCGGTTCATAATCATACACTGCAGTTGTGTTAAGAATTATATCATTATAAATCTCCAGCA
>DATBFI010000594.1:0-2806 GCA_036558585.1 Chitinophagaceae bacterium | reverse complement strand
GTTCTTAAACTCTTCACCGGGTTTGCCAATGCTGCCTTGATTGCACGATAAGCAACTGTTATCCACGCAATGAAAATTGAACTGATAATTGCAAGGATAAATATCGAAGCGCTCAACGGAATTCTGTATGTATAATTTTGTAACCACTCATGCATAATGTAATAGGCTATCGGTGCAGAAATTGCAAATGAAATGATGATCAGAACAGTGAATTCTTTTGACAATAAGTAAATAATATTTCTTGCAGATGCACCAAGCACTTTGCGAATGCCAACTTCTTTTGTGCGCTGCACAACCATGAATGAAACCAATCCGTACAAACCAAGACAACTAATAAAGATGGCAATGCCTGCAAAAATTTTATACAATTGTGAAAGCTCATTTTCCTGCTCATAAAAATTCTCTAATGCTTGGTCAAGGAATTTATAATTATAGGCATAATCAGGAAACTGACTCGTCCATAACTTCTCAACATAAGGTAACACAGTTTTTTCTGTACGCGGTTTTATTTTTATATTGATGGTTTGATAAAATTTTTTCCATGTACTCAACACAACGGGCGCCATAGGTTCGCGCAAAGAATAAGAATTAAAATCTCTTATCACACCAACAATGTTTCCCACTGTTCTTCCATCCCAAAAACTGATTTGTTTTCCAAGTGCATCTTTTGGATTTATTACGCCTAATTTTCTCAACAGTATTTCATTCACTACGAACTCACGAACAGTATCGCTTGGATAATAAGACCTGCCCGCAACAAATTGCAGGTTGTATGTTTTGAAATAATCCGGATCAGCCCATTTTAAATTAGCGCTAAAGCCTGTGCTTTTACTTGAATGATTGTATTTAAAATCGCTGTTCCAATTGCCTTCTGAAGATGGACTTGCATAACTGAAACTCACATCTTTTATATTGGGGTTCGCAAGTAACTGGTCGCGCATGTAATCGATTTTTGTGTGGCTGGTGCTGTCCCTGGGAACCGGGACATTGATGATAGCAGTTTTATCAAAACCAAGAGATGCATTTCTGAAGAAATTCATTTGGCTTACAACGATAAACATTCCGATGATAAGTACATGTGCGATGGCAAATTGTAAAATAACCAATGCTCTTCTCAAAGAAATTCCGCCAACCATCTTCGCAGTTATTTTACTTTTTAAAGCCGTGATTGGATTAAAGCCTGATAGAATAATTGCAGGGTAAACGCCTGATAAAAGTGTAACGATAATTCCAGTCGTGAAAACAAATGATACCACTGCAGGATTGGCGATGAAACTCATTGTCATCTGCACTTCAAGCAGCTTATTTAAATACGGCAATGCAAATGCGGCAATGCAAACAGCAAAGATCAATGCCAGAAAAACTATCAGTGCAGTTTCACCCAGGAATTGCATGGCAAGCTGCCTGCGATTGCTTCCCAAAACTTTTCTCACACCAACTTCCTTTGAACGGTTTACCGCTTGCGCAGTTGCAAGGTTTATGAAGTTGACGCAGGCAATCACAATAAGAAAAATTCCTATTAATAATAATGCTCTTATAAGCGAATGACTGAATGTATGCCCGTTAAAATTTCCGAATCTATCATCATAGTGAATTTCAGAAAGGGGTTGTGCTATGAAAACGTCACTTGTATATTCCACAGGTTTATGTTTTTTGGCAAAAGCTTTCAGTTCAGCATTAAATTTATTTACAGGCAAATCAGGTGGTAACACAACAAATGTATATGCTTCACTGAATGTGCTTACCCAATCATTTAACTGCTGTCTTATTTGTGTGTTTGGCAAAGTAGAGTAGGAAACTACAACACTCAATGGGAAATCTGAATTGTAGGGAATATTTTTAACGATGCCTCTAACTGTGTACAGTGCCTTGTTTTGATACTTGATGGTTTTGCCAATTGCAGACTTCCAGTCACCAAAAAATTTTTCTGCAGTTGCCTGTGTAAGTACTGCGCTGTTTGGGTCATTCAATGCTGTTTTTGCATCACCGGCGATAAAAGGAAAGTTGAACATGCTGAAGAACTGCGGCTCCGCATAATAAAAATTATCTTCCTGTAACTTTTTTGGTTGAGTAGTACCGTCTTCTACCGTGATCTGTCCGCCCTGTTGAAAAATTGAAGCCACTTCTTTTAGCTGCGGAAAATCAACACGCAAGGCAGTCGCAACAGGAAAAGCAACACCCGGGGAGTAACTTACGCCATCCTGGTTGTGAAACTCTGTACCAACACGGTAAATGCTGTTTTTCTTTGGATGAAAATCATCGAAGCTCCTTTCAAATTGCGCCATTAAAAAGATAAGAAAGCAAGCTGCAATACCAACAGCTAAACCCAATGTATTGATGAGCGCATAACTTTTATTGCGCTTGAAATTTCTGATTGCTGTTATGAAATAATTCTTAACCATAAAACTGCTTTACCGTAATCATTACCATCTTAAAGCCAATTAACTATTTTTTTGAAAATCAATTACATAATGATTTTTGCAGGTGTTCCTATTGTCCGATTTTGTACAGGTCTGTTCAAATTTGTTACACTAAATAGAATTTAAACAAGCTCTAAAGTCATTGGTATCTCCAAATAAATTGTTACCAACGGCATTACCGTAATTGTACGGTGTCGGTAATATGCAGTTAAGGAGCATAAGCGCATGACGTTATACTGCCAACTTATTTATTCAGGTAAATGATGCCGATTATGTGACGTAGAACTTCGCGGGATACCGTAGTAGTTGTACTCCATTTTTTCGTCATCTTGAATTGCAGACAAAAGATTTTACGAATAAACGTCTTTACCTTTCGACAAGTAGCT
>DATBFI010000593.1:0-5278 GCA_036558585.1 Chitinophagaceae bacterium | reverse complement strand
CAATGTTGTGATTTTGTTTAATAAGCTCCAGTGCAGTTTTTAAAATGGACAAAGTTCTTAAACCAAGAAAATCCATTTTTAGAACACCTGCCTCTTCAATTACGCTGCCTTCGATTTGCGTTACCCACAACTCTGAATCTTTTGCTGTAGCAACCGGAATGAGTTCAGTAAGATCTTTTGGCGCAATGATAATCCCTGCCGCATGTATGCCTGTGTTACGTACGGAGCCTTCCAAACGTTCAGCTTCCTTCAGTACCTGAGCGCGAATATCATTACCGCGATAAATTTCACGAAGACGTTTTACGTTTTCTAATTCTTCACCGCCATAACCTTCTTTTTCCTCGAGTGATTTTTCTCCATCTTTTGCCTCCTTTGCTGTGAGCGGTGCTGCCAGTATGCGACCGAGATCCGAGCCAATCCTTTCAGGGACCATTTTTGTGAGCGCATTGCTTTCGGGCAATGGCAGATCCATCACGCGGGCAACGTCCTTGATGCTCATCTTCGCAGCCATGGTACCATATGTAATGATCTGTGCCACCTGGTGCTTTCCATATTTTTCAACAACATAATCAATTACCTTTTGTCTCCCCTCATCATCAAAATCTGTATCAATATCTGGCATAGATTTACGATCAGGATTCAAAAATCTCTCAAATAGTAAATTATATTTTATAGGATCAATATTTGTGATGCCAATGCAATAAGCAGCAACACTTCCGGCGGCAGAACCACGACCGGGGCCTACAAATACACCAAGATTTCTACCCGCTTTTATAAAGTCGCTTACGATTAAAAAATAGCCTGCAAAGCCCATTGTCTTAATTGTAAACAATTCAAAATCGAGTCGTTCACGTATCTCTTCGGTCACTTCGCCATAACGCTCTTTTGCTCCTTCATAAGCAAGGTGGTGCAGATAATTCCATTGATTTAAATTGCTGTCATCGCTTGTTTGAAATTCTTTTGGAACGGGGAATGCAGGAAGCAGTATGTCCTTCTTCAGGTTCAGCACTTCTATTTTATCAACGATTATATTGGTATTATCCAAAGAATGGGGCACATCACTGAAGAGTTGCTGCATTTCTTCCGGCGTTTTAAAATAGAACTGGTCATTTGGAAATTTAAAGCGACGATTTTTTACAACAGCATCATCATTTACAAAATCATCGAGACCGGGTGTGCTTTGTTTTTCACCGGTGTTGATGCATAGCAAAATATCATGTGCATTGTAGTCATCTTTTTCCGTATAGTGACTATCATTTGTTGCGATCACCGGTACATTAAATTTGTTGGCAAACTTCACCAGGGTTTGATTGATGATATCCTGTTCTTTAATATTATGCCGCTGCAATTCGATGTAATAGTCTTCCCCAAAAATATCCAGCCACCATTTAAATTCTTTTTCAGCGGCTTCTTCTCCGTTGTGCAGAATTGTTTGTGGTACATACGCACCGATGCAACAGGTTGTCGCAATTAATCCTTCACGATATTGTTCAATTAATTTTTTATCGATGCGCGGATATTTGCTGTACATACCTTCAATGAAGCCAAGCGATGTAAGCTTCATCAGGTTCTGATAACCCTTTTTATTTTTTGCAAGCAGTACCTGGTGATAACGTTCATCTTTTTGTTCTTTAGAAAAACTTTTTCTGAACCGATCTTCTACTACATAAAACTCGCAGCCAACAATTGGTTTAATAACAGGCTTAACAATATCCCTTCCATCTGCTGTTTTGCCAACAACTTTTGTATTATTCCAGGCTTGTTTTACAAATTCAAATACGCCGAACATGTTACCGTGGTCAGTGATCGCTAATGCAGGCATATTGTTCTTTATAGCCTTTTTATAGAGACTATCAATGGAAGCAGCACCATCAAGCAATGAATATTGGGTATGTACGTGTAAGTGAGAAAATTGCATAACAGGAAAAATTTAGATTGCAGTTGGCGTTGACAGCCAGGCAACAAAATCAAATTGCAAGATCGCTATTTCCTGCATGAAGCAAAAGCCAAAATTTATCCACAATTTATGTATAAATATTGCCGTTATAGATATTGTTTCCGGAAGCGTTCAATTTATATTGCATTTAATGAGGAGATTTATTCATTTGTATCTTGTGAGCTTGATTGTTTTGCTTGGTAGTTGCAGGAGTTTTAAAAATGTTACAGCTAAAGATGTTTCAGGCTCCGAACAATCAAAGAAAAAAAATAATTCGAATGATGTGACCTTCCTTGATAATGTAAGCATTACTCCTGGTTCAAAGCAAATTATCTCTGCCGAGGTTTCCAGCACAAAAAAAACTTATGCTCTCTCTTCAAATTCCAGCAACAAAAATGGTGATATTGAAAATGCTTCAAAGGTGCAATTAAAGTATGCTGTAATGCTTGATGTACCTGTAGAGGAGCTTACCAACACGTTACTTTTAGACGCAATTGATCATTGGTGGGGAACGAAATATTGTTTGGGTGGTTCGACAGAAAATTGTACCGATTGTTCTGCCTTTACACAAAATCTTATGCGTGATGTATACGCAACAGGTATTCCACGCACGGCGCAGGAACAGTATAACAACAGTACTCACATAAAAACAAAGGAATTGCAACAAGGTGATCTTGTGTTTTTCCAAAATTCAAAGCACAATATCTCACACGTGGGTTTGTATATTGCCAATAACAAGTTTGTTCACGCTTCAGTAAGTAATGGTGTAACGATCAGTGATCTTAATGAAAACTACTGGAAGGAGCGCTATAAAGGAGCAGGAACAATGTTTAAATAGCCAGTTCTCACTTCAACTATTTGCATCTTCAGCAAATCTTTAATAACCAATAAGGTGCCTTTATCATGTTTTTGGACCTGCTGTTTTTGTCTGCAATTCTGGTTTGTTGAGGAGGATAAAGCTTTAGTAACCGGGAAGGTTTATTATAAAAAAGAAAGGGTTTATGGGCAACGGATCAGTTGATAAGGGTACGATTGAGTGTGCAATATAGAATTTTTTTTAAAAATAAAAATAGTTTTGTTGCAGGATAGAAGTAGAAACAGGAGAATTGCATTCAAAGAACTTTTATCCTTTTTTTAATACATTTTACTTGTAAAAATTATCCCGCAACTTCCCGTATTAAACATTATTCTTTTAAGCAAAAGTTTACTTATGCAGGCAGGATTTTGTGCAATACTTAAAAAAATAATTCGTTGTTATTAAACTCTGGTAATTAATTTGAATCTTAAGTTCAACATTACCCCTAAAACAAATAAAATGAAAAAAACAACCTTTTTCCTTAGCATCCTCCTTGTAGTCATAACGGTTTTTCTTGCAAATTGTAACAAAACAAATAGTAGTCCCGGGTCACAAAGCGACTCTCAGCTACAGACGGCCGTAATGCAAAGCGCTGCTGATGAATACCGTTTGCAAACAGACGAGGAATCATTATCTGCCGATATAAGCACAGCCGTTGGAGCTAATCCTTCTTTTACAGTTGCATCAGGAAGTACAGCAGACAGTTCCCTAATAAGCGGAGCGATAATAGATAAAAGCATTATAACAGCTTCTTTAAAAAAAATACAAATAGTTTATAGAGGAACTTCTGTTTTTGGCGTAACACGCAGTGGGAAAATTACTATTGAACTGGTAAACGGTAATAATTGGGCCGAGACCGGCGCCTTATTAAAAATAGATTTTGAGGATATTAAGATCACCTATTTCGAAAGATCTGCTACTTATAACGGCACTTTATATATTACCAATGTAAGCGGTGGCTTGCCTTATGATCCAAATCACGATAGTGTAATTCACAGGATTAGGGTGAATGCTTCCGTAATATTTGATGACAACAGTACATTGAGCTGGTGGGCTGCGCGCAAAAATTCATACGTAAAACACAATGTAAGTTTTGCCAGTTATGGAGATACACTTATCAATGGAGAAACTTATGCAATGGGAGGAATCAACCGGTATAATAACTATTTCCTGGTTCAGGCACCACAGGCTATTTTTTCTAATTTAACATGTGGATTTGCCAAGCCCGTTTCCGGCGTACGAATTTTTACCCTGGCTAATAAAAATGTGACTGTCACATTTGGTACGAATGCAAATGGTTCTGCTGTTGAAGGAGGTGATTGTGCTTATGGTTATAAAGTAGAATGGTCAAGATGGAATGGTGAAACAGGAACAGCGGTTATTTCTTATTAAGTCTGCAAGGATCCTGAAAAGTTTTTAGAACATTTTCAGGATCTTTTTTTATTTACCTTGATTGAAAGTTATAAGGATGTGTGTAAGCCATTTCAGTATTGCAAATTGCATCAGCCGGTTACAAAAAAATTTTGATTCCAACCTTTAGCATTAAAACATTTAATCTTCGCCCTTCAGCCTTTTCTTTGCCACATTAAGTAACTGCATCGCATCCGGAGTAAGTTTAAAAAGAAATGTAGCAACAACAAAAATACCGGAGAACACAATTGTTCGGCCAATGATAGCAAACCATCCACTTTGTGTGCGTAACAAAAAATAAGTAATAAAATATGCCGTCACTGCGAGTACTATCGAATAAATTGTTTGTGCAGTGAATGGCTGCATACGAAATTGCCTGCGAAGAAATTCAAAGCGGATAAAATTGTACACAGTGAGTGAAACAAGATCTCCATAAGCAGAGCCAATGATGCCATAATTTTTTATAAATAAATAGCTAAGCGGTATGCGTAATGCAAGCATTACAACACCACTAAAGAATTCAAATCGCCAAAAATTTGACGCTGCTATTACTTGTGCATTAACGCCGGTGCCTGCATCTATTATTCGGATAATGCCAAATACGAGCAATAACGGAATTCCTGCGGCATATTTATCCTGCACGTGGAATACCTGCAAACCGTCCGATATATTGAGCCATATATTTCCAAAAATAAATAACGAGATAAGCAGCATATTAATTGATGAACGCTGGTAAATGCGTTTTATTTCCGGCATATTCTTATCCTTCCACATTCGCACTAAAACACCAATTGCAATAGTTTGCATACTGCGTTGTGGTATCTGGATAAGATTAGCAGTATATAAAGCGAGGCTATAAATAGCATTCGGCGTGAGTCCAAGTAAGCTTGAAATAATCATTCCGTCAATAGTTTGACCAATAGTTGTAACGATGATGCCACCAAATATGAGCAGTTGCATGTAGAGCATCTTTTTACGGAATTTTTTTGTAACACGGCTTGCCTTAAAAGTAAAATGAACTTGCCTGGTGCGTATTAAATAAAGCAGTAGTACAATTGCAATCAGGCAGTATAACG
>DATBFI010000592.1:0-6652 GCA_036558585.1 Chitinophagaceae bacterium | reverse complement strand
TTCCATGGTTATATCATGTCCTTCTTTCTCACTAAAGTTTTTTTCGCGGCATGCAAGCATGAAACTTGTTGCCAATCTCTTGAGATCCCATTCCCATGGACAAGGATTTGTTTCGTCAAAATCATTGATGTCGGCAACCATCGTTCTTTCAGGTGTGGCAAAGCAACCAAAGTTCATAAGATGGCAATCACCACAAGCCTGCACAATTATTCCTGATGATGGTGTTACCGAAAGATCAAGGGCCATCAGTGATGCTGTCGCACGATAGAAGACAAACGGTGATGCTGTCATTCTGAAATGACGAATGGGAATTAAGTTTGGCAGGCGATCATAGTTAGATTCTTCGATCATGCTTACAACCGATGGACGCCCGGAAGGAACTTTCCATTTTGCATGAGCACGCCTCGACGCCTTTTCACGCAGCTTTTTACCGGCGTTATATTTTTCTCTGAACATAAGACATGAAAAAATTGAGGTTAAAATTTAAAAGAGATGCAACGAATGACTTTTCATAAAGATGATTTTTATTTTGCCCTCAACAGATTGTATAATAAGCAAAGATCAGTTTCATAGTAAGTGATTGAATAATTTGAAAATTGTGATTTCCGGGAGTATTTGGTCTCATTAGCCCGCAGATCCTGTGTTTGTTTTCTTTTATATTGTGTTTACTAAATTAACCAGAAATTTTTTGAATGACAGGCCAACTAAGGGGCAGAAAAAAAGAACACACATCGAACAAAAAGCATTTTTTTTGTACATTTATTGTCCGCTTTTTTACCTCTTTCCACATGATAAAACGTGTATTGCTTATTGACGACGACACAGACGAGCACGATGTTTTTATTGAAGCTTTAAAGCTGTATAATAAGAATATAGTTTGTATTGCTGCAACCGGATGGGTTGAGAGCTCTCCGCTTTTACATAGCTTTTCTCCTGATATTATTTTCTTAGATTATAATATGCCCATTATAAACGGAACAGAAACTTTGAAATTGATACGACAAATAAAAAATTTGAAAGATGCTAAAGTATATATGTACAGCGCCTCCGATAACCCAAAATATATAAATGAAGCATTGAAGTTAGAAGCTATTAGATGGATAGTAAAGCCAAACAGTCTTGAAGGTTATACAAGAATTTTCCAACAAGTTTTTGCCGCCTAAAGTTTTTCCAACCAATATATAATTGCTTATAAGCAAAGACGCCAGTCCTTTGCCATTGTAGTTGCCCCGGTATGCTTTAATTTGGTTGGTGAGACCGACCAAGCGGGCTTCTGTGCAGAAACAAGCTATGAAAAATTTATTTTAACTTCCCTGACTGCGGGAATTTTTTTAATTAATTCAACCATGCTTAATATGGAAGTTGGTTTATCAAAACTGTCAAAATTGATCTGAATAATTTCTACTTCCGGAGCGTCTGTTTTTTGGAAGCTGATATTGGAGACAACTAAATTATTTTCTTTAAAAGTTTTTTCAATTTCCTGTAATCCCCCAATACCACTGTTAACAACTAATTCCATTTCGTGACGCCTGTTACCCTTTGATAATCTTTTTTTATATGGTTTAACTATTGCAAGAATAATTAATACTAATACTGTTGCTGCTGCTGCTGCAATATACATACCCGAACCAACGGCAAGACCAACTCCTGCAACTGTCCATAAACCTGCTGCTGTCGTTAGGCCTTTTATTACTTCTCTTTTCAGGAAAATAATCGTGCCTGCACCTAAAAAGCCAATACCGCTTACTACCTGTGCGGCAATTCTTGAAGGATCGAGGGTAACATTTGAAGCACCTAATATATCCGTAAAACCAAAGGCAGAAACGATCATCATTAATGCAGAACCAAGACAAACAAGCATGTGCGTGCGCAATCCCGCAGCCCAATCATATCGTTGTCTTTCTATTCCTACTAATCCCCCCAGGATTACTGCTATAAATAATCGAAGAATAGTCTCTTGCCAGGTTATCATTCGCTAAAACTATTTATTTTTTCTTTTGATTCTTTTTATATTTCTGCAGGACCTCCTTTAGTGCTCAGCTAAAGAGACCGATAAATACTTTTCATGACAAGAAATTTATATTGAAAACAATTTGGGTCGCCTGATATTTCATTTGCAGGGACTATAGTGCTTTTACCATTGACCTCTTATGAGTTTATGGAACAAGTGTTAAAAACAGGTAACCTTGTAAAATTCCTCTATCGTTTCGATCTTATTCATTCAACTAATTTACAAATTTCAAACTGCAATGTGGTACAGGTAAAAGTACTCGGCATTTCAACGGGTGTAGCGGCAGCTCCGATCGTCTCACTTTAAAAATTGTTCCTTCAGGTGTGCAGTGAAATTTATTTTATTTCAATTGAAAGGTATCCCCCGCCGTATAAATATGCATTTCAATATCATCAAACTTAATAAGCCCTTTTTGTGTTACGGTTAAATTTTTGGGATGAGTATATACTATTACCTGGCTTTCCCCGGCAACTGTTACATTATTGCCGTGAACAATTATTGCTGTTGATTCGTCAATACCGATACATGGCAGTGAAGGAAATTGTGCTACCGCGGAAAATAAACGATTATACCTGCTTCTTGCAACGAAATGCTGATCAATTATTGCAGAATCGAGTAATCCCAGCCCCTCTTTTATTTCAATGTTTTTATACCACAATTTTGGAAAAGTAGATTCATAAGTTGTATCACCCAGCAATTGATTTCCTGTAAGCATATACCTGCTCATCATAGCAGCGCCGGCGCTTGTTCCCCCAATCGTTGCCCCGTTCTTATATGCCTGCTTAATTGCCTGTTGTACAGGTGTATGTAAAACTATATTCATAAACCGGCTTTGATCGCCGCCTGTTATAAAAATAAGTTTTGCGTTTTTTACCGAATCAAGCCATGATTGATTATTTGTGTCTTTTGCAGTGAAGTTGAATTTCACCAAAACATTTTTGCAAAGTGTGTCAACACTTATTTTGAAATAATAAAAAGCCGTGTCGGGTTCTTCTGTAGCCATTGGCAGCACAACGATATAATCTTTGGAGCTAAGATTTGCTGTAGCAAGCATAGTTCTCATAAGCTGCGGTGTTCGGGTACCACCACCTATAATAAATAAATTTCCTTTCGCCTGGCTAAAGCTTTGCGTACAACAAAGTATTGCAACAAAAAAGAGAAGCAGTTTTGATTTTATTTTTATCATGTGAAAAAATGATTAGATTTTTTTTTGTTCGCCGATGTTTGGCCGCCCGAGGCAGCTATATAAGTTAGACTATGAGATTAAAATTAAAAAGAGACATTAGAATATCTCTTCAAGATATTTTACTTTTTTGTCTTGATGCAAAAAAGTAACAAAAAAAATCAAGGCTACAGAAAAATGGCTAAAATTTTCTTCGTTCCGCTACAGCAAAAGAGTCTAAAGCCAAACTGTAGCAAAAATAATTAAGCAAAGACTTGTGAAAGAATTTTGTGCAGAGCCAAGCAGCTTTTGCTGTTTAACGCTTCACCCGGAAAATTTTTTAACGCCATTTTTCTGATGCCTAATTTCAACATTCGAGCTTACACTGGTTTCATAACAAACTTAACAAAATAAGAAATTAGAATGAGTGAAGTAGTTTGAATTCGTCATTAAAGCTCAACAGCTGAAGTCACAGTAGTACCACAGCTTAATCAAGGCAAAAGAAAGTAAATAGAGTCAAGAAATATGAATGAAGATAAAATGAGAGTAGTTGTTATAAGATAACACTTTAGGTTTGGGAAGATGTATAAGTTGCAATGCTTGACCAACATTGATATTTTTTGCTTCCAGGTCTCACTTGTGTACAATCCTTTCGCCTAATCAATATAGATACTTTTGCCGGTCAGGCGACCGGCAAAGGCAAGCGACATGAGCAATTCGAAAACGTGCTGTATTAGTGTTGCTATTGGCAATGCAGTACACGCTGTGCGACGCAAGGAACGACGCCATAAAAAACCTGTTGCCCGGCTCATAAAAAATCAGAAAACTATTTTAGTAACCGTCATTCTGCTGCAATATATCTGCGCCCACTGTATTTATTTCTTGTATAGGAATAGGAAACACCAGTTCATCAGCATCGTATTGATAACCATCCACACTTTGCTTTACTCTTTTTATATCGTGAATGCGTTGGCCTTCGTGTGCAAGTTCGAGATGACGTTCCTTAATGATATTATCTAAAGTAATGTAAGAAGAGGTGGTTGACAGGCCTGCTCTTGAACGAATCGTTTGTATGTCTTTAAAAGGCGTGGCACCAACAGAAGTACCGAGCCTGAAATTACATTCTGCTCTCGTTAAATACATTTCTGCAAGACGAATTAAAGGAATATTCCTGAATTGTAATTTCCATTTACCACTGCGCCACACATCACCATCTTCGTAAAAGAGTTGCCTGCGTTCATCAGCAGCGTCATATAAATTGATATGCTTCTGCAATACATCTACATCTCCGTCCCTTGCACCATAATCGAGTATTGACCAGAATAAATGCATATCATTGGAACCGTCTTGTTCAGAAATTTGAACGGCGAAAATATCTTCTGATGAGTTCTCCTCATTGTCAAATGCTTCTGCGTAAGTGGAAGTAAGGGAATATGAACTGTTCTCTATTACAAAATCTGCTTCATCCCTGGCTTTTGTATAATCGAGCATTTGCAAATAAACTCTTGAAAGCACTGCAGCTGCTGCGAATTTATTTGCGTAAATTCCATTGTCGTCAGGAAGTAAATTTTTTGCCTCATTAAGATCGGCGACGATCTGGTTGTATATTTCTGCAACTGTACTGCGGGGAACGTAGTTTGCTTCAGTAACATTACCCTGTGTTGGTGTTGTTACAAGTTGCACACCCAAATTAGCGTCAACATTTCCTGCGCTGTAAGGTTTGGCAAAAAGCTCTACAAGTTCAAAATACATCTCACCTCTTATAAACAATGCTTCGCCTTTCACACGATCACGATCGGCTTCATCAACAACTGCAATAGATGCAATGATATTGTTACAAACATTTATTGCAGCATACGCCTGTGTCCATGTTTCTGCCACCCAACTGTTGTTTATAAGAATTTTTTTGTTTTCAATTTCGCGAGGCTGCGTATATGTTCCACTCCATCTTATTTCACCGTTCGCACCCAAAAGTTCTGAATAAAGTTGCAGGTCTCCGTTCAAAAGATAATCTCCTGTCATAATATCGTATGCACCGTTCAGCGCTTTTTCTATTGTTGTACTGTTTGTAAAAACATCACCCTCGGGAATTGCATCAGAAGGTGACACATCGAGTTTTTTATTGCATGAAATAATTATCATTACAGAGAATAATATTGATACTGTTTTTTTCATTGTAAAGCTTTTGCGAATTAGAAACTTACATTTAAACCAAAAGAAAAATTCTTTATTTGCGGGGCCGAATAAAAATCAGTGCCCTGGTTTACATTACCGGCTCTGAAATCGGCGTTCACTTCCGGATCCCACCCGGGATAATCGGTGAATGTGAGAAGGTTTACCCCTGTTACATATATTTTGAGTGACTGAAGTTTTAGCCGTTTTATCACAGAAGCAGGAAGGTTATAAGAGAGTGTGATATTTTTCAACCTTACATAATCACCATCATATACATACCGGCTTGAAGCGCCTGTACCGTTGCCTCCGTCAAATCTTAGCTGCGGATAGTTTGTTATATCACCGGGCTTTTGCCACCTGTTCAAAGCATCTCTTGTTTGATTGTCGAAATAATCAAAACTGGATGTCATAAAACTTCCTGCGCCATTAATTATCTGGTTGCCAAATACACCCTGGAAGAGAAAATTCAATTCAATGCCTTTATAATTAATTATGTTCGTAATGCCTCCGATCCAATCGGGATTGGGATCGCCTACGATAAAATATCCGGCTTCATTATAATCATTTGTTTTTTCTTTACCATCTTCTTTATAATATAACGCATCGCCATTTTCAGGATCAACGCCTGCATATTTTGGCCCGTAGAAAACACCAATGCTTTCTCCAATTACCAATGAATTCAGGTAACGGGAGCTGTTTGCAGGAATGATTGTCTGATTGCCGTCAAGCCGAAGTACTTTATTCCTGTTGTGAGAAATGTTGAGGCTTGTTGTCCATTTAAAACTTTTTGAGTTAATGTTTTGCGTGTTGAGCACGAATTCAAATCCCCTGTTTTGTATGCTGCCAATATTTTTCCATTGTGTAGTAAAACCTGATGCAGATGGAACAGGCACTTCGTACAAAAGATCAGTGGTTTTACGATTGTAATAATCTATCTCACCACTTATGCGGCTTTTTAAAATCCCGAATTCAATACCTATATCAAACTCCTTGTCTTTTTCCCAATGAAGATCTGAATTGGCTAATTGCGTTGGTGAAAGTCCCGATGTCCCGCCATAGGCCGAGCCGCCCCATAAACCAAGTGAAGCATAATAACCAATATCATCGTTGCCTGTAAGACCGTAGCTTGCCCTGAGTTTTAGATAATTAAGAAAATTTATTTTTTTCATGAACTCTTCTTCCGACAAGATCCATCCTACAGAACCAGCCGGAAAAAATCCGTAACGTTTATCGTTTCCAAATACGGAAGAGCCATCTTCGCGACCGCTTAAATAAAGCAGGTACCTGTTTTTAAATTGATAATT
>DATBFI010000591.1:0-4928 GCA_036558585.1 Chitinophagaceae bacterium | reverse complement strand
GCATCGGAATTTTTTGTACAAAATCAGCAGTCTTAATCATCAATTCTATAAACTTCCATACATGAAGGTTGGACCTGGTATACAAATGCTACTTGAAAATAACAGGCATTTTAAATTAGTAGAAGCATAAGGCAAGAGATTTGAAGTTGCATTTAAGACGACTTGCTCTTCTTATCGTTCAGATACTTCATTATTAAGTTACACAGCCGGCGATCCCAGGCCTTCTCCAAAATTTCTCCTGCATAACGCAATATATTTGCAGGTGCATTCGCACAACAGTTGCTGACTTTTAGAAAAAAAATTAATGGAAAATATTTTTAGCCGTATTAGAAGTGTACTTAAAAAATTTTTTGACAGGATACCTAATGAAAAGATAAAATCAAACTTATTGCAGGCTGTACCGTTTTGGATCGGTTCTCTTGTTACAGGTCTTGTTGCAGTTTTATATACAAAACTTTTTACTTTGCTTGAAGCATTGAGAACACGTGTTTTTCAACATACGGCATGGTTGTTTTTTATTATTACCCCGGTGTGTTTCGTTCTTGCATGGCGCCTTGTAAAAGTAATTTCACCGTATTCAAAAGGCAGCGGCATTCCACAAGTAATGGCTGCCATTGAATTTGCAACACCAAAGTATAACCATCTTGTTGATACACTGCTGAGCTTACGAATAATTGTGGTAAAAATTATTTCATCCCTCATGATGATTTTTGGCGGAGGAGTAGTGGGAAGAGAAGGGCCAACCATACAAATTGCAGGGTCAATTTTCCGAAAAATAAATCAAATGCTTCCCGAATGGTGGCCAAAGATTTCAAAGAGCAACATGATAAAAGCCGGTGCTGCTGCGGGTTTGGCGGCTGCATTCAATACACCTCTTGGAGGAATTGTTTTTGCAGTGGAAGAGTTAACAAAAACACATATCAGCTATTTTAAAACGGCGCTCTTTACTGCAGTTATCATTGCAGGTTTAACTGCACAGGGATTGCTGGGACCTTATCTTTATATTGGTTATCCGAATGTAAATAATATTTCTTCCTGGATATTTCTTTTCGTTATTCTTGTAGCGATTATTAGTGGACTTGCAGGTAGCGGTATGTCAAAACTTATGCTTACTATTTTGCAATGGAAAGCAACATTGAAAAAAGGTTTGCACCGATATGTATATGTTGTTGTGTGTGCCTTGATCATTGTCTCACTCGCATTTTTTATTAATGAAAGAGCCTTTGGTTCGGGTAAAGAACTAATGACTACCACACTTTTTACTTCGAACAAATATGTTGCATGGTATATTCCTTTTATTCGCATCACAGATCAGGTGCTCTCATTTACAACAGGTGCTGCAGGCGGAGTATTTTCGCCGGCGCTTAGTGCTGGTGCAAGTATTGGTTCATCGCTCGCTTCATGGTTTCATCTTTCTGACAGCAATACAAATTTGCTTATTCTTTGCGGCATGGTTGGTTTTCTTACAGGGGTTACAAGAACACCATTCACCTCAGCAATTCTTGTGCTCGAAATGACCGACAGGCATAGCGTAATTTTTCACCTTATGCTTGCGGGAATGGTTGCCAGTCTTGTCTCCTTATTAATAGAGAGGCACTCTATTTATGAGCACTTAAAAATTCAATATATGCATGAGTTGTTAAAAGACCAGGAGCAAAGTGAAAGAAAGAAAGCAGAAGTGGCTAATAAAATGTGACTTAGCAATGATAGTTTTGAGGGAATAGCCTTCATTACTTTATATAACTCGTCCTTAAGGATTTTTTATTTTGATACCAGCTAATTTTTTTATAGCCTGCTCCGCTTAGCGGAGGCTTCTTCGTTCCGCCTTAGGCTGACTCCTTTCATCACTTGTGCTGCTATTTAAACTGTAGTGTTCCGAGTTATTTATACATATCGTGATACATCAACCCGGGTTTTGAGAAACAAAAAAAATAGCCGTGAGAATTCTACTTCATTTTTTGTTACTGTAATTCGTAATCCTTAATCACGCGCAATATCTCTGCAACGCCCCAGGCCTGGGCAACACATCCACGCGGATGATGCGGCTCGTCTGCATCAAATATTTCAGATACGCTTCCAATGCAACCTTCATTCAGATGATATTGAAAATTTTCAATAATTTTCTTTGCTTTCTCCTTTCCACTCAATCCATCTAATCCAACAAATCCTGGTTCAGACATAATTGCATCAACATAGGGACCAAGTAACCAGCTCCATACAGTCCCCTGGTGATAACCTGAATCCCTGTGAAAGGCATCCCCGCCATATACTGCAACATAATGTACATCACTCTTCGGCAAGCTTTTTAATCCAACGGGTGTATACAATTGTTCTGTCACAATTTTCAGTACAGCCTTAGCCCGCTCACCTCCGATCAAAGCAAAAGGCAAGCTTATTGCAAAAAGCTGGTTAGGTCTTAATGTAACATCAGGATTGCCACTTTCATCAATTACATCGTAGAGGTACTCACCTTCTCCATACCAAAATTTTTCTGTAAAACTTTTCTTTGCTTTTCCTGCGCTTATATTTACCAATTCAGCATCACTCTTTTGATCATTCATTTCAAGCAATTCAGCAAACATTTTTAGTACGTTGTACCATAAAGCCTGTATCTCCACCGGCTTTCCCATCCGCGGTGTTACAACCCATGTACCTATCCTTGCATCCATCCACGTTAACTGTTGACCCACTTCTCCTGCGTACAATAACCCGTCTTCATTTGCATGAATGTTATAGCGCGTGCCTTTAAAGTGCCAGTCAATAATCTCTTTCAAAACAGGCAGGATTTCTTTTATCACAAAATCTTTATCATTGGTTGCCTTTAAATATTTATATACGGCAATAAAATACCAGAGTGTTCCGTCAACATTATTATATTCGGGTTCCTCTCCGTTATCCCGGAAACGATTTGGCAACATACCCATGCTTACACTCTTTGCAAAAGCGGCAATAATTTTCTTTGCGTCTGCATAACGACCCGTACTTAGACATAAACCAGGTAATGATATCATCGTATCTCTGCCCCAATCCGTGAACCAATGATAACCGGCGATAACAGTTTTCAGATTCCCATCGCGCTTTACTATGAATTGATCAGCGGCTAATATCAATTGCTGCATTGTTTCATTACCTGCATGACTATTTAATAAAGTTTGCCTTCTCAATCTCTCTTTCTCCAACAGGTCAACAGCGTTTTTATTTTCAGGATTTTCAGTTGATATAATAATCCCTAAACTGTCGCCTTCTTTAAGTTCAGCAGTAAACGTCCCATGATTAAAAAGATCTTCTTCAAAATCAAGTCCACGATATTTTTCAACATCATAATTAAACCTGTAAAACCAGCGTGGATCATGCTTGTAGTAAGCTCCGGGAATTGAAATATAAATATTGGGCGCTCCATAATACGGTTGATTTTTAAAAATGTCGTTTTCAAATTGAACATCCCAAAAAATATTATTATATGCATGTTGGAGGGAATGATAGCCACGGGCGCTTATCAATGGCAATAATTCTAAAATAAATGGTTGCGCTGCTTTTTCTACTGTGTAAATAATCAGAGTTGTATTTTCTCCATGAACCATTGCAATTGTCTTATTTAATTGAAGACCACTCATTTCATAAACCCATTCCGGAAAAAATTTTTTTCTAAAGGACGAAATATATTGATAGCCTTTCGGTGAAACTATATCCCCGTAATTATTTGTACTTAATTCAAATCGCTCATTGTTGATAATGATTGTTTCATCAAGTTTGCTTACAAGATTCATTCTTTCTGCTGGCGGAACTGTTGCTGCAATAAGCAACCCATGATAACGGCGCGTATTACATCCTATAACAGATGAGCCTGCCCATCCGCCCAGGCCATTTGTTTCAAGCCATTCATGTTGTGTCGCTTCGTTATAATTGCTTAATGCATTGCTATCTTTTACAACCATCTTAATTTTTTAGTTTTTCACCCGCGCTTTTGTGACCTAATATTTTTTTTTTGCGACGCAATACCTGGAGTGAAGCTAAGAAGCAACTATAGTCTGCATTGTGAGGCGCTGGTCTCTCCTCCGTAATTTATTCCTTAAAGTACAGATCAGCCGATCCTTTTAGCAAGAGTATAATAACTATGTCCATCCGGGAAACCATTTAGAATATGCTCTGTCCTGTATCCATACTTTTCGTAAAAATGCGGAGCCTGAAAGCTGTAACTTTTAACCAGGATAGTGAGACATCCTTTGCTTTTTGCTTCTGCTTCTGCTGCTTCCAATAACATTTTTCCTATTCCATTTTTCCTTGAAGTTTCATCTACCCAAAGCTGTGTGATCTCACACACACTTGCCCAGGTCCATCCGGCAATGCCGGCAATAATGTCTTTGTTTTCATCGCGGACAATTCTCGAAAAAAGAAGACCATCATCTTTGTTGATCTTAGCCGAATTATGCTCATAGATCTTATCTTCAAGCAGTTGAATAACCCGGTGGGAGTCCACTCCAGTTTCCATGCAATACTTTTTGTTCATCCTTTATCCTTTGGCTTCTAAAAGCGCACTTGAAACTGATTTGCGCTGAAAATTTGATATTTCCACCTAAGCACATTTATCTGATGAAAATCAATTTACCGGGGAAAGCCTTGCGCCTGACATCTTCTTCTTCGATTCATTTTCAAGTTTTGCTACGCAGTTTATTAATTCAGCCACAACTCCCGTCCATCCTGTTTGGTGTGAAGCACCAACACCTCTCGCATTATCGCCATGAAAATATTCATAGAACAAAACAAGATTATTAAAAGGAGACTCATATTGATAAATTACTTCATCACCATTAACGGGACGTTTCCCTTCTGCATCTTTTTCAAAAATGGATATTAACCTTTTCGCAATTTCTTTTGATACTTCCAGTAAATTCATTTCATCACCATGATCTGTCGGAAAGACAAGTTTA
>DATBFI010000590.1:0-4153 GCA_036558585.1 Chitinophagaceae bacterium | reverse complement strand
TTGACCTGATTCCCTCGCATGCCATACCCAATTATGCATTCAGCAATAATGGAGATCTCACATTTACCAACAAGGCAGGAGAATGGGGATTAGCTGAGCCGGGCTTTAGCAATGGCTCTGCCTATGGGGATTTGGATAATGATGGCGATCTGGACCTGGTGATCAATAATGTAAACATGCCCTGTTTTATTTACCGCAATGAAACTGTACAACAACATCCGGAAAATAAATTTCTGAAAGTAATGTTGCAGGGTGAGGGTAAAAATAAATTTGGTATCGGCACAAAAGTGACAGTTCATTATAACAATACGATAGCATACCAGGAACAAATGCCCATGCGTGGCTTTGAATCAACAGTTGATGATCGTTTAAATTTTGGTCTTGGTAAAACAAATAAAATAGATTCAGTTGTAGTTCAGTGGCCAGATGGAAGAGAAAATATTTTAAGGAATGTAAAACCGGGTGAGCAAATAACAGTGAAACAAAGTGAAGCACGGTTGCCAGTTTCCAGTCGCCAGTCGCCAGTTAGCGGTAACGGGCAACGGGTAACAGGCAACATCTTCACTAAAAGCAGTGATAACTATGGGATCGATTTTGTGCACAAAGAAAACGATTTTGTTGATTTTGATCGTGACAGGCTTATCTTTCAAATGCTCTCCACACAAGGTCCACGTATCGCCAAAGGAGATGTAAACAAGGATGGACTGGAAGATTTTTATATCTGCGGGGCAAAAGATCAGCCGGGTGCATTATATATCCAGGCAAAAGAAGGCAGGTTTAAAAAAACAAATGAAACATTACTTGAAAAAGATAAACTAAGTGAAGATACCGGTGCACTTTTTTTTGATGCGGACGCAGACGGCGATGAAGACTTGTACGTATGCAGTGGTGGTAATGAATTCTCAGCGAATTCAACAGCCTTGATCGATCGTTTATACATCAATGATGGCAAAGGAAATTTTACTAAATCACCACAGGTACTTCCATCCTATATTTTTGAAAGCAGCAGTTGCGTCTCTGCAGCGGACTATGATGGAGATGGTGACCTGGACCTGTTTGTTGGCGTGCGGTTAAAACCACTTGCGTATGGCTATCCATGCAAGGGATATATACTGCAAAACAATGGCAGGGGAATGTTTACTGACGTAACAGAAAAAGCAGCACCGGAACTTAAACAGGCAGGCATGGTAACGGATGCAAAATGGGTTGATTATGATAAAGACGGAAAACCAGACCTAATAGTAGCAGGAGAATACATGCCGGTAAAAATATTTCATAACGTCCAGGGGACTCCTTTGGCAGAAAATGGACAATTAAAGGAAGTAACAGCAGCAGCCGGGTTAAGCAAAAGCAATGGATGGTGGAACAGGATAGCAATAGCAGACATAAATAATGATGGTTACCCCGATATCATTGCAGCCAATCACGGACTCAATTCCAGGTTCAGGGCAAGTGGAACAAAACCGGTAAGTATGTATGTGGGTGATTTTGACAGCAACGGAAGCATAGAGCAAATTGTTACCTGTTATAATAAAGACAGCGCCTATCCGATGCTCTTAAGACATGACCTGGTAAGTGTACTTCCATCACTGAAGAAGAAATATTTAAAATATGCGGATTACAAAGAACAAACGGTGGAAGATATTTTCACCAAAGAGCAATTAAGCAGGGCAATAAGATTAGACGCATACACGATGGAGAGCAGTGTTTTCATCAACAACAAAAACGGAACTTTTGCAAGAAAGGCATTACCAACCGAAGCGCAATTGTCACCCATGTATGGAATTGCTGCAGATGATTTTGACAAAGACGGGAACATTGATATACTGATGGGAGGAAATTTTTATCAATCAAAACCTGAAGTGGGCATCTACGATGCGAGTTATGGCACACTGCTTAAGGGTGATGGCAAGGGAAATTTTACAGCAGTACCTGCACAACAAAGCGGGCTCAATGTAAGAGGTGCTGTGAGAGATATTCAAGAAATAAAAACGGGGAAAAAGAAAATAATAATTTTTGCATTGAACAATGAGGCACCCAGAATTATAACACAGGATAGATCCCTCCTGCGTCGGGATGACAAACAGTAAAAAGTTGGTTACAAACAGTAGGAGATGGTTGACAAGTGGTAAAGTTTAGCTGACCAACAGTAGATAATATTTAAACTGTTCAAGTTTTTAGTTTCTGAACTTCTTATCACAATATCATGATAAGAGGAATTGAAAAATAAATTGCAGGGAATTGCTCATGCGGTGCTGATGCAGAGCTTACGCGTCATTGCGGGCTTTACTCATAGGCTTGTGGGGAAGCAAAGCAGTGGCAACCTTCTGAGATAGCCATGTCGCGGCAAACGCACAAAGGCTTTCCGCTCCTCTCTATGACGGTTAAGAGTTGTCATTATAACGCGGGAGGTATCTAACAAAAATAATGTTGCTATGTAAGCTGGATCTTTTACTGATGCTATAATAATCGGAACGATAAAGTGATTGCGACGCAATGAAGATGCTATAAAAAACAAAAGGCTGGTATCAAAACATTTCAGACATACAGGATTAAATCATTTAAAAAAGAAAATTGTTTCGATCAAAAAAGAATGATAAAATACAGTGGTTCAATATTAATGATAGCTGCATGAGAGTATTTATTTATTTGCTTTTTGTTGTATTAATGGTTACAAACTGTACCGACAGCGGTTTCAGGCAATATGAAACAATAATGAAAAATGAATTGGCAACTGGCAAACGTACAGATAGCTTATTTTTTGGCATTTATTTCGGCATGACGAGTAAGCAATTTTTTGGGTACTGCTGGGAACAAAATAAGAAAGGAATTTTTACCGATGGTGTGAACAACATGTACGTTTTATATAAGCTAAAGAATAACGAGCTGAAACACCCTGCCTCAATGAATTTCTATCCGGATTTTTATAAGAACAAAATATACAAAATGCGCGTCAACTTTCAATATGATAGTTGGGCTCCATGGAACAAACAATTGTATGCAGACAGTTTGTTGCCGGATGTTTTAAAGTTTTATAAAAACTGGTATGACGGGGGAAATCCATTTATTAAAGTCAATGACAAAGAAAAAGGAATACTTTACGTAAAAGTAGATGGAAACAGGCGCATCACAATTGGTCGTTATAATGACATGCTCGTAAAAGTTGACTACACAGATTTATTGGCAGAGGAACAAATGAAAAAAGAGAATGCTGATTAAAAAGTACATACAATTATTATATACATATTTTTTCCAAAGAAGAGCGAACCTCACTACATCGTCTGGCCATTTTAGTATGCTTATGATCTTAAGTTTTTTAATAAACAGCACTAAACAATTTATGGCACTTATGTTTATTATGTTGCTGTTTAATGCCTGTAAAACAAAGAGCACACAACAAACTTTATTTACAAAGTTAGAACCATCGCAAACGCATATTAATTTTAGCAATAATCTTTCCTATGATGATAAATTCAATATCTACACTTATCGCAATTTTTATAATGGTGGTGGTGTGGCAATTGGTGATATCAATAACGATGGTTTGCCCGATATTTTTTTTACCGCAAATATGCTGTCCAACAGGTTGTATCTTAATAAAGGAAATTTTCAATTTGAAGATATTACAGAGAAAGCCCGCATTGGAAAAAAAGGGAAATGGTCAACCGGTGTAAGCATGGCTGATGTAAATGGCGATGGGTTTCTTGACATTTATGTATGTAACAGCGGAGATATTAAAGGTGATAACAGGCAGAACGAATTATATATCAATAACGGCAATCTTACATTCAATGAAAGGGCAGATGAATACGGTTTAGATGATAAAGGATTATCAACACATGCAGCCTTCTTTGATTATGATCATGATGGCGATCTTGATATGTTCCTCCTAAATAATTCTTTTAAGGCAATTGGTAGTTTTAATCTTCAAAAAAATGAAAGAGATATTCGTGATCCAGTTGGTGGGGATAAATTATTCCGCAACGATGGGAATCATTTTACGGATGTAAGCGCGCAGGCCGGCATTTATGGAAGTGTGATTGGCTTTGGACTTGGTGTTACTGTTGGAGATATAAACAATGATGGGTGGCAGGATATTTATGTATCAAATGATTTTTTTGAAAGGGATTATCTCTATATCAACCAGCATGAT